>JAUVZN010000048.1 GCA_030602545.1 Candidatus Aerophobota bacterium | reverse complement strand
TCCTCTTACTCCTTCTAAACATCTCTTTACCGCTCCTTCATTGGTAGCCTTGGAATCGTTGATGAACTGGACGCCCCTTACTCTTCCCACCGCCTCGGCTCGATGGGGAAGTCCTTTGAACTTTTCTAAAACATCCCGGATAACTTCGGGGCTCACCCGGTAAAGAGAGGATATGGCAACGGCGCAGAGTATATTCTCTAAATTATAGGAACCGGGAAACCTAATCCGGGATAAAGAGGCAACTTCTTCTTCTCTGTCAAATCTGGCTATGATTCTACCCTTGCGAAGAAAAACCCCCAAATCCGGCTGGTTTTTCTGGCTCACAAAAACTCTCCTCGCCCTGGTCTTTTCAGCCAAGGTATGAACCAAGGGATCGTCCCTATTCAAAATAGTGAAGTCCCTTTTACTCTGGTTAAGAAAAATCCTACCCTTAAGATGAGCGTATTGGCTAAAGCTGTGATGGCGATCAAGATGATCGGGACTGATATTAAGGATACAGGAAATAAAGGGATGAAATTTTTCAATAGTTTCTAACTGGAAACTGCTGACCTCCACCACTATGATGGAGGATTTTTTTCGCGCTACCCCGGATAGGGAGGTCCCAATATTTCCCGCCACTTCAACATCTCCTCTGGTCCTCTTAAGAATCTGACCGGTAAGGAATGTAGTAGTAGTCTTACCATTGGTCCCGGTAATAGCTACCAGGGAGGTATCTTTAATGAAGCGGGAGGCGAGCTCCAGCTCCCCCATTATGGAAATACCTTTATCTTTAGCCCTCTGAAGAAGGGGTGTATCCAGAGAGATGCCAGGAGAGGGAACAACCAGATCCTGGTGATCAAGAAGATGTAAGGGATGAGTACCCAGATGGACTCTTATTCCTCGTCCTTCCAGCTCTTTTGCCTTTACTTGCATCTCACGGGTTACCTTTATCTCCCCTACCACAACCTTAGCCCCTCGTCTTTCTAAAAGATCTACCATCCCCATTCCGCTAATGCCCATACCCAGAACTAGAACTTTCTTATCTTTGAGCTCCATCTTCTCTTGCCTACCAGAACACACTAAAAAGCCCCGCTCCAGCCAGAAAAAGACCCAGAATCCAGAAGCGGGTAACAATGTTCCTCTCCCTCATCCCCTTAAGTTCATAATGGTGATGCAGAGGGCTCATTTTCCAGATCCTCTTGCCGGTGGTTTGAAAGGAGAGAACCTGCAGAAACACCGATAACGCTTCCACCACAAAGACTCCCCCGATAACAATGAGGAGGATCTCCCGCCTTAGCAGAATGGCGGTGATGGCCAGAGCTCCCCCCAGGGCCAGAGCTCCGGTATCGCCAAGAAAAATCCGGGCGGGATGGCGGTTATACCAGAGAAATCCTGAAACCGCTCCTAAAAGGCAAGCCCAGAAAATCACCAGTTCCCTGGCGCCTGGAATAAAAGTTAGCTTAACAAGATAAGGAAAACTCATGGTCCCTGCAAGATACGCCAAAAGAGCATAGGCAAGACCCGCCCAGATAATGCATCCGGCTGCCAGCCCATCCAGGCCATCGCTAAGATTGACGCTGTTGGCAGTACCCACAATCACAGCTATCACCACAGGAATATAGGTCCACCCAAGATTCAGAGTAAAATCTGTAAAAGGGATACTGACCTGGGGTCTAAACTCCAGAATCCGGGTCACGTAAAGGGCAACTGCCCCGGCTACAAGACAATGAATCCCTAACCTAAAGAGAACTTTAAGGCCCCGCGAGCTTTTTCTCAAAGCCTTGATGCGATCATCCCAAAAACCAACCAATCCCAGACAAAAGGTAACCAAAAGGGCTATGAGGACAAACTGGTCGGTTGGATTGGCAAAGAGGAAGAGTCCAATGCCAAAGCTGGCCAGGATGAAGATCCCCCCGGAGGTAGGGATGCCTTTTTTGTCCTGATGAGCTGAAGGGCTGTAAGCGCGGACATGATCAACCAGACCGGCTTTGCGGAATTTCTCCAGACAGATCTTACCTATTCCTAAACTGAGAGCAAGAGAAACTATAGCCGCTGCCCCGGAGCGTAGGATCAAGGATGAAGTGAAGTAGGTAAACATAGCCTTATCCTTAACTTTTCCACAACCTCCTCCATCCTCATACCCCGGGAAGCTTTAATGAGAAGACAGTCTCCTTCCCGAAGATAGTGGAAGAGCTCCTCTACTAACTCGCCCTTGTCATCGAAAGAGAAGGAGTCATCAACTCCCCGCTTCCTGGCCTCCTTGGCCACTCCCCTGGCTAGATCCCCAAAGGTAAATACAGCATCCATACCCAGCCTGGCCAGATGCTGACCCACCTCCCTGTGAAAGAGAGAAGATTTCTCTCCCAGCTCCAGCATATCCCCTAGTATGGCTATTTTCCTTTTTCCCCTCGTCGTTTTGAAAAGATCCAGAGCCTCTCTCATGGAGTCCGGATTGGCATTGTATGAGTCATCGACGATTCGAAAGCCTCCCTGCATCTGGATCTGAAAATGATGAGGAAGAGGTTGAAATTCGGATAGAGCCTGTGCAATATCCTCCAGAGAAAGCCCGAGGATCAAGGCCACTGCTGAAGCAGCCAGAACATTAGCAAGGTTATATTTCCCGGGAAGGGGAAGATGAATAACCTGTTTTCTCTGCCCATAGCTTAACTGAAAATCAAGACGGCTCTCATCCCACCTTATCTTGGAAGCTCTTACCCCGGCCTCCCGAACAATCCCAAAGCTCATAAGCCGCGAGCGTGCCCTCCTTTCAAGCTCTGGAGTCCAGGGATCATCAGCATTCAATACTAACCAGCTCTCCTTCCGAGTGTTCAGGTAGTCAATGAGCTCTGCTTTGGCCTCTTTGATCTCTTCCAGACCCCCTAAGAAGCCAAAATGGGCCCGCTGGATATTTACAATGACCCCAATAGTGGGTTCAATCAAACCGGCCAGATGGGCAATCTCTCCGGCGTGATTCATTCCCATCTCCAAAACGGCGAATCTGTGATGAGGAGAGAGCTTCAATAGGCTTAAGGCAGCCCCAATTTGGTTATTGAAATTCCCCGGGGACTTGAGGGTAAGATATTTCTGGGAAAGAATCTGCCAGATCATCTCCTTAACCGTGGTTTTACCGCTGCTTCCGGTAACCCCCACCAGAAGAGGTGAGAGCCGGCGTTGATGAAACCGCGCCAGCTCCTCCAGCGCCTGAAGCGTATCCCTTACCTGAATAAGGAAGAAATTTGGCGAGGGTGAGGTGATATCCTCCAAAACAATAGCTCCTGATCCTCCCTTCTTCCAGCAATCCTTGAGAAAATTATGACCGTCAAACCTGGGTCCCTTAAGAGCGAGGAAAAGATCACCTTTCCTTAAGGTGCGACTATCAATGGAAATTTTCTCGGGGAGGATAGCCGAAGAAGAAGCCTTACCTATAAGTTTTCCTCGGGTTATCTGGAGAATCTCCTCAAGGGAAAAGAATTGGGACATAATGGTTCTTTCGTTGTAGTTGACCTTCATTATATAAAATTATCCTCAGGCCAGCAAATCTCGTACCACCTTGCTATCACTAAACTCCACCACTCGATCCTCGAAAATCTGCACTTTCTCGTGTCCTTTACCAGCGATGAGAAGCGTATCCCCCTTTTTCATCCTCTCCAGGGCTGTTCTGATAGCTTCTCTTCGATCTACAACAGTAGTGTAGTCCTTGCCCCTGTGTCCCCCATCTTCCCTGACTCCTTCTTCAATGACAGCGACAATCTTCTCGGGGTCCTCGCTGCGGGGGTTATCGGAGGTAATAACAGAATAATCGGCAAACTTCAAGCTAACCTTCCCCATAAGGGGACGCTTTTGGATATCTCGATCTCCACCACATCCGAATACCACCCATATTTTCCCTCTCGCTACCTGGCGAAGACTCTTCAGAACCTTCTCCAGAGCATCAGGAGTATGAGCATAATCAACAAAAACATCCAGATCTCTTTTGTTCTGAATATACTCTAATCTACCAGGAATTCTCTTTACCCTTTCCAGTCCTTCTCTGATAATCAGTGGTTCCACTGCTTGAGCTACGGCAGTGGATATGGCTGCCAGAGCATTGTAGACATTGTGAATACCAAGGAGGGGTAGATTGATCCTTAAGGGTTCGTTTTTATCAACCTGGGCCAGAAAAGATGATCCCCGAACTCCTGTCTTCAGTATTTTCCCCTTTACCCTTGCTTCTTTTTTAACTCCGTAAGTGATGAGAGGACAGGAGATGCTCTTCATAAAATGATGTGCCATCGCATCATCTACATTAACTGCTGCCATTTTAGGGGCTCTTTCCCGGAAAAGAGAGACTTTAGCTTCTAGATAACGCTCGATACTTTTGTGGAAATCGAGGTGATCAAGGGAAAAATTGGTGAATACGGCAAAGTCAAACTGGACTCCATCTACCCTATGGAGGACCAGGGAATGAGAGGAAACCTCTATAACTGCATAATCAACGCCTGCATCAACCATATTGCGCAGTATCTCCTGAAGGTCCTGGGACTCCGGGGTAGTAATCCTGGAAGGAATAGGGCCGCTACCCAGATCATAATTTATGGTAGAAATCCTACCCACCTTATGCCCTGCTTTTTTCAGGATAGCTTCGACAAGATAGGTGGTGGTGGTCTTTCCGTTGGTTCCGGTAATACCAATTAACTTTAGCTGTCGAGAGGGAAATCCATACCAGTAACTGCTGAGTTTAGCTAGAGCCTCTCGGCTTGAGCGAACTCTGATGAGAGTGATTTCTGGAGGAAGTGAGAGAATTTTCTTTTCCACCACCACCACCCTGGTACCTTTTCTTATGGCCTCGGGGATGAAATTATGGCCATCCTGTCTGAATCCGGAAATGGCCACAAAGAGAAATCCTATTTTCGCTTTACGGGAATCATAAGTCAATCCTCTAACAAGCCGGTCTAATGGACCAACTACTTTTTCCACATCCAGAACTGAGGTAAGTTCTTGAAGATTCATGAAACCTTGACCCATTTCTCATCTTCGGGTAGAACATTCATATAGGGCAGAACCCTTCCTATGATCCTGCCAAAAACAGGAGCGACAATCTCTCCACCCCAGTAAGCCCCCGTAGGCTCCTTAATGATAACAATGCCAGCAACCCTGGGGGAACCTACGGGGGCGAAACCCATAAAGGAGGCGATATATCTTCCGTCAGCATAACCTCGACCCCGGGAAAGGGGAATCTGCGCTGTTCCCGTTTTCCCTCCTACGGAGTATCCAGGAACGCCAGCTCTATTTCCTGTTCCTCCAGCCACCACGCCTTTTAAGAATTCCTGCAGCGTCCTGGAAGTGGAATCAGAGATAATCGTCCTGACCTGGTGGCGACCATTCTTCTTGATGACCCTTCCCCCTGGCTCAAGAATAGCTCTTACCACATAAGGCCTGAGAAGCTTTCCTCCATTAATGGCAGCAGATAGAAAGGTAACTATCTGCAGGGGAGTAACAGCTATTCCCTGGCCGATGGCTATGCAGGGAGGATCGGTCAAAGACCAGGAGGAGGAGGGCCGGACAATTCCGTTTTCTTCCCCGGGAAGATCTACGCCGGTCCTGGTGCCAAATCCAAAGTGCTTAATGTATTGAAAAAAAATGTCATTGTTTATCCGGCTGGCCAGCTTGATCATCCCAATATCAGAAGAATGTTGAACTATCCTGTAAAAATCCAGGTAAGTATTGAACTTCTTCCAGTCATGGAAGATGTGATCAGCTATCCTTAGAGTTTCCTCACAGAGGATCTTCTCCTTCATATCCACCAGATCCTCCTCCAGCAGGACAGACGCCGTAGCCACCTTAAAAGTGGAACCTGGCTCATAGATCGATTGGACAAGATGGTTCTTTTGAGCTGAAGCAGGATAGTCCTGGTAATGGTTTGGATCATAGGTGGGTCTTCGGGAAAGAGCAAGAATTTCCCCGGTGTGAGGATCCATAAATAATGCCTCCACCGATTTTGCCTGGGTCTCTTTCAAGGCTATCGCCAATTCCTCCTCCACAATAGACTGAATCACACTATCAATGGTAAGCACTAGATCTTTACCGGGAACTAGAGTCTGGAGAGTTTCTCTGGCGAAGGAAATCTCATAGCCGAGAGCATCTCTCCTGATCCAAAAATGACCTCTTTTTCCCTTCAGCTCATTATCATAAAAAAATTCCACCCCGGCCAGACCCTGATTGTCCACTCCCACAAAGCCAAGAATGTGAGAGGCTAGTTCCTTTTGAGGATAAAATCTCTTGCTTTCCTCTACAAAGTCTATCCCTTCAAGATCCAGATTTTCAATTTGTTTCTTCTGAGACAAAGATAATTTCCTCTTTAGCCAGACAAAAATTTGGTTTCGCTCAAGCTTCTTCCTGAGCACAGAGGATTTCGTCTTCACCAGAGGAGCTAAGAGTCTGGCTGCCTGTTGGGGATTAGATATTCTTTTGGGACGGGCATAAAGAGAATAGGAGGGAATATTGATAGCTAGTTTTTGCAGATTTCGATCATAAATAGTTCCTCTTTTCGGCGAAACCTCAATCTTTCTTATTTGTTCCCCACGGGCTCGCTCAGAAAATTCGGCGTGTTGGATAATTTGCAGCCAATAAAGACGAGCTTCCACCACAATAAAGGCAAAAAATAGAGCCAGAAAGGGTAAATAAATATGGAACTTACCAGGATTTTCCCTCTTGGACATCTGCCGACTCTTCGCTGGAGCAAGTAGGGGTCTTCCCCCCCCCTTAAAGCTTTAGAGAATAGTTTCCCACGCTCCCTGAATTTTGTTTGATTATCTTCTGCTCGGCCTTCTCGCTACGGGAAAAATTTAAGGACCTTGAGGGGGGGAAACATCCCCCCTCAACGCTCGCTCAGCTCGATGCTCCCCCTGAATTGAAAACAGGCAAAGCAGTTTCGTGAAGGTTTAAAATTTAAAGTCCGCTTAGGGAAACTATTCTCTGATGTGACCAAGCAGAATTGCCGAATCCAGACTAAAGTAATAAGTTCCTGAGTTTACCGAACATCTCCTTCATTCTCTTCCAGGCTCTTAGAGGGAAGGGTATGGATTTGCTCGGTACAGGAAGGAGATCTTCTCTTATATATCTTATCTCCTGGGGACTGCCCAGGCCGAGATCCCCCCGGGCTCGGCTCTCCAACGACCTTAAAGAGAGAGAGGAAGAGAGTTTCTGTTTCAGATATCCGTTCTGTTTCTCCAGGTTTTTCCGGGTGCTTTCTAGTTTCTGCAGGGTATAGCCGGCTTTCACCAGTTCCATGTTTCGATAGATCTCTATTCCCACCAGACAAAAAAGGAAGACCATAACCGCTGCCATCCACTTCACTGCCGTTCCTCTCTCTACCTTATTTCAGCACTCCTTAGCTTTGCCGAGCGAGCCCGGGGATTTTTCCTTATTTCCTCTTGAGAGGGTTTTATTACCTTTTTGGTAAGGATGTTAATTCCATCGCCGTTCCTCTTTCTGAACTCCTCTTTGACAATCTTGTCCTCCAGAGAATGGTAACTAATAACGCAGACTCTACCTTTCCTTCTTACCAGATTAAAACAACAAATGAGACTCTCCCTTATATTCTCCAGCTCCCGGTTAACCTGGATCCTGAGAGCCTGAAAAATCTTGGTAGCATAATGAATCTTGCGTCCTGTTCTCACCCTGGCGGGGATAGCTTTTTCTATTACCTTAACCAAATCTGAAGTTGTTTCAATAGGATGGACTCTTCTCTCCCGCACTAGAAACTCAGCAACTCGCTTAGCCCATCTCTCTTGACCTAACCGGAAAAAGATGTCCCCAAGTTCCTCGGCTGAAAGCTGCTTCACAAGATGAGCGGCTGTAAGAAACTGGCCTCTGTCCACCCTCATATCCAAGGGAGCATCGTACCGAAAGCTGAATCCCCGCCCGGGATTACCTAGCTGAATGGTGGATAGACCGAGATCATAGAGAACACCATCTACCTTCTCTATACCTTCCTCCACAAGAATTACAGAAAGATCCCTGAAATTCCCTTTCCGTAAGATAATCTGCCTCGCATGCCTTTTCAGTTCAGCTCGGGCGATTTTGAGAGCTTCTTCATCCCGGTCTATCCCCAAAATCTTAACCTTTCCCTTTAGTTTCTCAAGGATAGCCTTACTATGGCCCCCTCCTCCCACAGTGCAATCTACATAAATATTCCCCTCTTCAGGATGAAGCCAGTAAAGGACTTCCTGAACCATTACCGGAATATGAGGGGATGTCATATCCCCACATCCATAACCCTCTCCGAAACTTCTTCATAGATCGAGCGTTTTTCCTGATAGTATTTCTCCCACATATCTTCTGCCCAGATTTCTATCTTATTAAAGGCCCCTATGATAGTAACTTTCTCATCAATCCCGGCAAAATCCTTCAGGGATTGAGGCAGGGTGATTCTGGCCTGAGGATCAGGTTTCACTGGATGAGCTCCGGAGAAGAGAAGTCTGAGGAAAGCTCGAGTGTTTGATTGAGTAGTGGAGAGATCCTTTAAATTTTTTTCCAGGTTCTTCCACTCCGAGAGAGGATAGAGGAATAGACTTCTATCCAATCCCCGGGTAAGGATAAATTCCCTGTCTTCTTTCCTTAACTGTTGGCGCAAGGAAGATGGAATAATCAGGCGGCTCTTGTCGTCCAGGGAATGGTGGTACTCCCCCATCAGCATCTTCTTCCTCCCCCTCCCTGTGGATAGCCTCCACTTTTTACCACTTTCCTCCACTATTTTAGTACATAAAAAATAACTGTCAAG
>JAUVZN010000051.1 GCA_030602545.1 Candidatus Aerophobota bacterium | reverse complement strand
AAGGCATCTTCCAGTGACATCTCTTTGACTTTTATGCCCAGAACAATTCCCCCTCTCTGAGAGATAGCCTGTGAAATAGGTGCTCGGTAGTCCTTATCCGAATTTACTTTAATGGTCAAAAGATTCCCATCTTCTCTGATTTCCCTGACAAAATCGAACGCGGAGAGAGTATCTACGATTTCTTTTTTTGTCTGGGAAAGCTCCACCTCCAGCTCCACAACATCGCTGAGTCTTCTCCTCAGGCCCTCCATACTCTCCTCAGCCAGGAGCCTTCCCTGATTGATTATAGCAACTTTTCCACAGACTTTTTCTACTTCAGAGAGAACATGGGAAGAAATGAATATAGTCTTGCCCATCTTGTTTTCCTTCTCTATAAGATCTCGAATCTGTTTTATCCCAGTAGGGTCCAGGCCAGATATAGGTTCATCCAAAATAAGAAGCTCCGGATCATGCAGGAGAGCTCGAGCAAAGCCCAGTTTTTGTTGCATGCCCCGAGAAAAAGCGCCTAATCTCCTATTTTTTACCTCAAGGAGATCCAGTTCCGCCAAAAGCTCATCCATTTTTCTAGATTTGTCCCGTACTCCATAAAGATCGCCGAAGAAATCGAGATATTCCCCTGCTGTCATATCCTTGTAAAGATACTGCTTCTCCGAGACAACCCCTACTCTTCTCTTAATGTCAAAGGAGGCTCCAGATAGCTTCTCTCCAAATAAATATATCCTTCCCCTACTGGGCCTGAGAATATTCAGGAGCATCAAAATGGTGGTGGTTTTCCCTGCTCCATTGGGACCCAGGAAGCCATAGATCTCCCCTTTTTCCACTCTGAGGTTAAGACTATCTACCGCCTTGAATTGACCGTATTCTTTAGTCAGATTCTCTGTTCGTATCACCGGTTTTCTTCCTCTCGGGTACCCTCTTCTTAACTACTCAACCCACGGATCCCTGTGTTCCTGGTGACATTATACTTTATTGAGACCGTTCTGTCAAATGACTTAATGCAACCTTTGTAAGTTTTTTGATTTTCTGGTATAGTTAAAATGGTTAAATTCACAGGAGGAGAAAATGGTTAGAATAATAGGAAAGGACTATTCTCGCAGCGAACTGGGTAGATGGGTGGGGGATTTCTCTCAGGTAGCAGGTGTAAAACCTTACCAGCTCACAGAAGGAAAAGGCAAAGGAGCAAGATGTGTCGATTTTTGGACTGGAACTGGATTCCAATTTACGGTAATGTTGGAGAGAGGAATGGATATATCTCAGGCTTTTTACAACGGCAGATCCCTTTGCTGGCGATCTTCTACCGGAGATGTACATCCTCACTTCTTTGAACCAGAACATCTAGGCTGGCTTAGAAGCTTCTTCGGAGGCCTTCTGGTTACCTGCGGCTTAACTTACGCTGGGTCTCCTTGTGAGGATGAAGGTGAAAAATTAGGGTTGCACGGCAGGATATCTCACATTCCTGCAGAGGAAGTAAGAATAGGTAAAGAGTGGAAAGGTGAGGATTATTTTCTATCTGTAGAAGGTAAGATGCGTCAAAGCTCCGTATTTGGGGAGAACATGCTCCTTAAAAGAAAAATATGGACAAAAATGGGAGAGTCTCGATTTTGGATTGAAGATAAAGTAGAAAACCAAGGCTACCGAGAAACTCCTTTTATGATTATATACCATTTCAATATAGGTTTTCCTGTATTGGCTGAGGGATCTCGTTTAATCTCCCCCACCATAGAAGTAACTCCGGTGAATGAAGAAGCGGCAAAGGGAAAAGAAGACTACGCCAGATTTACCGCCCCCATACCTGATTTCAAAGACAAGATTTACTACCACAAAATGCGGGCAGATGAGAATGGGTTTGTGAGATGCGCCCTTATAAATGAAAATATAGAAGAGAAAGGGTTGGGAGTATATCTCAGTTATAAGCTTGACCAGCTGCCCAATTTTATTCAGTGGAAGATGATGGGAGAGACAGAATATGTGGTGGGGATGGAACCGGCTAACTGCCATGTTGAGGGAAGAGCTAAAGAGCGGCAAAGAAAAACTCTTAGAAAGCTTAAACCTGGTGAAACACAGGAGTTTTCTTTAGAAGTGGGCGTGCTCCGAGGAAAATCTCAGATAGAGGAATTTGAGAGAAAACTAAAGTCCTTGGAAAAAAGCAGTAATTAGGAAAATCGAAAGTATCTATTAATACCGGACATGAGCCTGGGGAAATCTCCTGCCGGTAACAGCAAGAGAAGGAATTTTATGCGGTAAGATAATATGTTACTCCGGGCCTTACCCTTTTTGGCCCAATGCCTTTTCCATTGTCTCGTCTGCGATCACAGAGGCCTCCTTGTAGAGGTAGCAACGCACGGCACGGTAGCCATCGGTCTGAAAGAAAGGTGGAGGGTTCTCGCGGCATATGGACATGGCAAAAGGGCAACGATCCACGAACTTACAGCCTCGGTTCAGCTTGGTAGACGTTTTACTCACCAAGACGGGAGTGCTGTCCTGTCCCCAGCTCCGGTCCGGATCGGACACGGGGATGGATGCTACAAGCAGTCGGGTATAGGGATGCTGAGGATTCTTGATCACCAGCTCTACGTCACCTACTTCTACCACAGACCCCTGATAGAGCACTATGATGCTGTCGCTGATCTGGTAAGCCGTTGTGAGGTCGTGGGTGATATACAGCAGGGACATATCGAACTTCTGGCTCAGTTTACGAAGGCTCTCCAGGATAGTGGCCCGAAGAGAGGCATCAACCATGGACACAGGTTCATCGGCAAGGATAATCCGAGGCCTCAAGAGAGAAGCTCGCGCCACCATTATCCGTTGCCGCTGTCCGCCGCTCAACTGATGGGGATAGCGGCCTAGGGTTTCCTCTGGCCGGAGGCCTATCACTTCAAGGGCGTCCTCGATCAACTTCCGGGCCTCACTCTTGGACCGGGCAAGGTGAAACTTGGTTACCGGAGTGGTGAGCACGTGGTCAACTTTATAGAACGGGTTATACACCTCAAAGGGGTCCTGGAAGATAACCTGTACCTCCCTTCGGAACTCTAATCGCTCATCCCGTGACATCTTTTGGAGGTCTCTCCCCTTGTATAGCACCTCCCCTTCAGCAGGAGCGAGGAAACCCAGCAGAAGCCTGACCAAGGTGGTCTTCCCACTACCACTCTCCCCGACTACGCCCGTAATAGAGAGCGGGCTTTCCCTTATAAACAGGGACACATTCTCCAGCGCGGGGGTCTCCTGCCTCTTAAAAAGACCTCCACTGCCGAAGACCTTAGTAACGTTGCGGGCCTCAAGAAGTGCTGTCATCTCTTAACCTCAGTGTATAAATGGCAGACAACCCACCGCCCTGGACACACCTCTTCAAGACTGGGGACCTCAAGAGAACAACGGCTCATGACCTGCGGGCACCTGGGGTGAAAGACACATCCCGACGGTGGGTTCAGTAGCAATGGGGGCAGACCGGGAATTCCCTTGAACTCCCCTTTTTCCTCCAGGGAAGGGAGGCAAGCGATAAGGAGTTGAGTATAAGGGTGCAGGGGCTCCTTAAACACCTCCCTCACAGAACCCACTTCCACCAGTTTTCCGGCATACAGCACACCGATGCGGTCCACGAACTGAGCCATGAGTCCCATATCGTGCCCCACCAGCAATACCGATGCTCCCAGGCTCTCCTGCACTTGACCCAAAGTGAGCATTACCTGCCTCTGCACCACCACGTCCAGAGCGCTGGTAGGCTCATCGGCGATAATGACCCTGGGACTCAGAGAGATAGCTATGGCTAGACACACCCTCTGCTTCATTCCCCCGCTCAGTTCGTGAGGAAACATATTGGCCACCTCAGGCCCCAACTCCACCCTCTCCAAAAGTTCGGGCACACGCTCCTCCAGAGCACTTCTGGGTATCTCATTCGAATGGTCTACTATGCCATCAATAATCTGGTCCTTAATACGCATCACCGGGTTGAGAGAGTTCATAGCCCCCTGGGGCACCAGAGCTATCTGGGCCAGGCGGACTTTGTGCATCTCATCCTCAGAGAGCTTAGTCAGGTCCCCGCCGTCCAGCAGAACCTGTCCCCCCTCAATATACCCCGGAGGCTTGATGAGACGCATGAGAGCAAAGGCCAGCGTCGACTTACCTGACCCTGATTCCCCCGCCAGTCCAAACCTTTCCCCAGACTTGAGGCTGAAGGTTACATCGTCCACCGCCTTCAATGGACCCACCGCTGTCTGGTAATACACCCGCAGGTTCCGCACCTGGAGAAGCTCAGCCTTCATATCCCCCTCCTGAGCCTGGGATTGGCTATCTCGTCCAGCCCGGCAGTGAGCAGGAATAGCCCCACAAAGAGGGCAGCGATAATAACAGTGGGTGGCACCCACCACCACCACATGCCACGAAGCATGGCGGCGAATGATATTGACCAATAGATGGTCATCCCCAGAGTGGGTAGGTGCTGGGGACCAAGACCCAGGAACGAAAGACCTATAGACGCCAGAACAGCCCCGGCCGTCGCCGCCACAAAACTAGCCGCCAGGTAAGGCAGAAGATTAGGCATTATTTCTTTGACGATGACCTCTAAGTTATTCATGCCCGAGAGCTTGGCCACCTGAATGTATGCTTTCTCCCGCATGGTGAGCACCTGGGCTCTGATGGCGCGAGTGGGCAACATCCACGACAGGGATGCCACTATCAGGATCATGAGATTCAAAGAGATAACCCCTGGAATCATAGAGGCTATCACCACCAGGACAACAAGGAGCGGCACTGTGAGCAATACGTCAGAGGCCCCCTTGATGACAGTGTCCAGAAAGCCGCCATAATAGCCTGACAGAAATCCCAGAATGATACCTATCCCCAGCCCAATTGCCCCTGCCAAGAACCCAATCCTGAGGGTAAGGCCTGTCCCCACCATCATAACAGCCAGGAGGTCTCTTCCATGAGTATCCGTGCCTAAAAGGTATTGCCAAGAAGGTGGTTGGCTGGGCAAGCCGGTTAGGGACGCAGCCCTTGTGGGACTCACCAGAAGGGAACCTATCAACCAAAAAAGAACAAGAGCGAGGATGATGCTCACTCCACTGAGCAATTTGGGGTTACGACGACAATAGGCTGCCACCCCCCACAACCTTTTCCTCAATGCGTTCATCTCATCCGCCTACCGTAAGTTATCCGTGGGTCGAGCCAAGGGTATAGCACATCCATTAAGAGGGTGGCCACGGCTATGATGATGATGATGATAAAAACGACTCCGTTAATCAGATTGTAATCAAACCCAGAGACTGCCTTGAGAAGGAGTGTCCCCAAGCCAGGATACCCAAACACCACCTCTACTAGAATGGCACCCGATATCATCATGCCCAAGGATAGGGCTAAAGAGGTAGCCTGAGGGAGAAGAACGTTGCGAAGGGCGTATCTGAGGAAGATGCGCTTTCTCCCCAGCCCTTTGGCCTCGGCAAAAGTTATGTAGTCTTCCTCCAGACCTAGTACCATCATCGCCCGCATCTGCAGAGCCCAGAATCCCACCCCGCCGAGGACCAAGGCGAGGCCGGGCAAAACCGAGTGATGTAGGATATCCAGTATAAAAGGGAAGGACAAGCTGGGCGCTACCGCCACCGAGTACCCTCCTCCCAGAGGGAATATGCGGATGGTAAAGGCAAAGAGGAACAAAAGGATAAGTCCCATTAGGTAATAAGGAACAGCCGACAAGGTCAGAAAGAAAGGCAGAAGATACTGTAAGAATCTCGGTGCCTTGGGCCAGGCCAGCAGGGCTCCCGCCAAACTACCCAGAACAACAGATATAAGGGTGGCCATGCCGAAGAGGCCGATGGTCCACGGCAATGCCCTCATCATCTGGTCTACCACTTTAGCGGGATAATAGGCGAGGGAGTAACCGAAGTCTAAACGGAGCGTATCCCTGAGGTAATACTGGTACTGCTTCCACAAGGGTTTGTCCAGACCAAACTTAGCCTCCCAGTCCTTCTGCATCTCGGCTAGCCCCTCCCCAATGAAGCCAGCTGCCTGTGCCGTCTCGCTCATCCTCTCCACGATGGGGTTCCTTTCAGCCAGTCTGGGAAGAAAAAAGATGAGGGTGGCTGCTACCCAAATCACCAAGACGAAAAAGCCTAATCTTTTCAATAAATAACTAATAGTCATAAGTCCTCTTGACTATGTGCACCTTCCTACCCTCGGTGAACGGTTTTCAACTTGACTAAAATAGGGTAAAGTTCCTTTTTAGCCACCTGAAACATCCCCAACCGCCAGAGGTACCCGTCCCGTTGACATGGCGCCCCTAGCGGTCACTTCTACTCTTGTTGGTCATGTGGACCAACAAACGATGGACATACTCCCCAGACCGACTACTGGGTGGGCTGAAGCCTCAAAAGCATCAGAAGGAGCGTTTTGTGCCAAAAGGCATCGTTTGTGTAGGGATCATCTTCAGTCGGCCATCCCGTCCAGTAGGTGTAATTTATGGGATTCCTGTGGTAATAGCAGGTAAGGGGTATGTCGGGCAGTTCTTTCAGCCAGATCTCCATAGCTTGGTGAAACAGGGGGAACATCCTGGGATTGTCGTGGGCAATAGTAGCCATCTCTTCAACGATCTTATCGTACTCCGGGTTAGCCCAACGGTAGAAGGGAAAAGTTGTCTCGCCTGTGGGTACTGCAAAACGACTGTGGTACAAATCAAGGCACGCATAGGGGTCGCGCACACTGGCGGCATGGCCAAATATGAAGGCCTCTGTCCCCAGACTCATCCTGCTAAAAGCGTCGACAGGCAGGTGGAAGGTGGCATCAAATCCGGCTGTGCGCAGGTTTTCAACCACGACGGGGCAAAGGGATTCAAGAAAAGAGAAGGTACTAATTACAATCTCAACGCGCTTGCCATCAGGGCCCACCCAAAACCCGTCATTGTCCTTGATGTACCCTTTCCTCTCCATGATCTCTGCGCTCTTCTGGAGATTGAATTCATTTGTGTTATATTGCTCCAGCAGGTCAGAGATATAGTCAATATAGGGCAGCAGACCGGTAAACTCAGGGAAGGTTACTTTAGTGGTTTTCCCCATCCCCTCCAGTCCATAGGTCACCACATCATCGCGGTTTATGGCATAGCTAACGGCCCAGCGAATCTCAGGGTCGTCAAAGGGCGGCTCCATACAGTTAAAACCCAAAGAAGAGGGCCACCAGTCCATATACCCCATAGGTGACTCATGGCCGCTAAAGGTGCTTACCTTGAGGTTCTGTTCAAGCACTTTCTTTATGTTTCCTACTGTTAGATTCAGGCTAAGATCCACCTCATTGAGGATCATCATCTGGGCATGCTTGCTCTCGCCAAGTTCAGGCAGGAAGATAAGACGTTCCACTTTGAGGAGGGGTTGGAAACCCGTCTTGGCTGCCCACCAGTCCTCCCGCAGGTCCCAGATCGCCTGCTCTGGTGTGGAGAGCACCAGACGGTAGGGCCCGGTGACCACAGGCCAGCCCTTGGCCGGGTCATAGTTAGTGAAGACCGTAGGGTCATAGTCCTTCCAGATATGCTCGGGGACTATCCAGATACCTATATCGGCGTGGCTCATGAGATAGTTAAACATAAAGCGTGGGTTCGGAACGTTAAGGGTTATCTTGACAGTCAACTCGTCTACCGCCTGAGCCTCCTTAACCCACTTTTCTATGTCAGTGGAATAGCGCAGGGCAGGGGCGTTATCCTTGAGCATATTCAGGGTAAAGGCTACATCCCGAGCGGTGAAGGGGACGCCGTCACTCCACTCTACTCCCGGGCGAATCTTGATAGTCAACTCGGTAAAGTCCGCGTTATAGTGGTAGCTCTCCGCTAGCCAAGGGATCTCCTCATCTGCCATCCAGCTGTAAAAAAAGAGGGGTTCCCAGACGATCTGTGCACCACTGGCCCCGACGATAGCAAGAAAATAGGGATTCCACGATTCATAGTCAGCGAAAGTGAGAGAAACCCCAGGAGTTCCTACGCTAATCAAGGTCCGGTTTCTGGGCACAAACTTAATTTCTTGGGCCGCACCTATGGCTGATGACAAAACCAGTGCCCCCAGCATGAGGGCTACCATTACCACTTGGGCCGCACTCTTTCTCTTTGACATGATTTTCTCCTTTAATTTTTGCTTTTTCCTTCTGCTTTGCTACTGTCTTTTGACAGAACCAGTGCCCCCAGCATGAGGGCTACCATTACCACTTGGGCCGCACTCTTTCTTTTTCACATGATTCCCTCCTTTAATTTTTGCTTTCTGCTTCTGCTTTACTATTATCTTTTGAGAAAGATCTCGTTTTCTTTGACAAAATTGAGCAAAACTCTAATTAAGATATGGCTCCCCGTCTCACTAATGTTGCTAAAACTATAGGATTAAGCTGCTAGTTGGTCCATCCTACTACAGGTTATCTTAAATGTCAAGCTTTTGTACTCGATCTGTCAATTAAAATTTAAAAGTGCACTGTTTTTACTGGTTTAAGATTTAAAAGTGCACTGTTCCAAATGTGATAAAGAAGGAAATTATGCCATAATTCAAGTCCCATTATTTAATAAGGAGGACTGAATTATGGCAAAACAACTACACAGAAGATTCTCTGATGAGGAAATAAAAATGCTTCTCGAA
>JAUVZN010000058.1 GCA_030602545.1 Candidatus Aerophobota bacterium | reverse complement strand
TACAAGGGAGTCTGCCTTCTTGACAGTCTTTGAAAATCCTATCAAGATCTTCCCCCAAAAGAGGTCCAAAAGTTTGGTGGTAGCTATATACATTACATTCCTCGGGATGCCCTGAATCTTTCAAATAGATTTTTCTCGGATCAGTGAACATTCCCAGGACCTTTTTCTCGATAAGGCGGGGCTCTTCGGTTAGGGCGATCTCATTAGCATAGGATTTGCTCATTTTTTTCTTTCCATCCAGTCCCAAAATTTTGACAGCGTTATAGCGAAAGGGCTCAGGTTCGGGGAAGATATTTCCGTAGAGATTGTTGAATCTGCGAGCTATTTCCCGGGAGAGTTCTAGATGGGGCAGTTGATCTTCTCCCACCGGAACTTTATCGGCTTTGTAGATAAGGATATCGGCTGCCTGCAGAACTGGGTAGCCCAATAAGCCATAATTATTTTCCTGTCCCATTTCCAGTTTTTCCTTGTAGGTAGGACATCTTTCCAACCAAGGGACAGGGGTGATCATGGAAAGAATGAGATGAAGCTCAGCGTGCTCAGGAATCTCGGACTGAAGAAAAAGGGTAGATTTTTGAGGGTTCAGTCCAACAGCAAGCCAGTCTATGAGCATATCTTCCGTGTCCTGCTTAATTTGCCGTGTGTCTGTTCTATCGGTAAGAGCGTGCCAATCAGCAATCATGAAAAAACACTCATATCTATCCTGTTGCTTCACCCAGTCAGAGAGGGCACCCAGATAATTACCCAGATGTAGTTTTCCTGACGGCCTCATCCCACTGAGGATACGCTCTTTTCCCATGGGATTCTACTTTCTCCAACAAAATCAGATGGTCGGGGCGACCGGATTCGAACCGGTGACCTCTTGCGCCCCATGCAAGTGCGCTAAACCAGGCTGCGCTACGCCCCGAGGAACCAAAAATCTGAAGGTTAATCCAGTATATTTAAGAGCTCCTGCAGTTCTTTTTTTAAGAAAGCAGGATCAATTTCTTTTTCTTTATGCAAATTGCTTATTTTTTTCTTAGCCCCCTGGATGGTAAATTTCCTGTTATGGAGAAGATCCTTTATCTGTAAGATCAATTCCAGATCTTTTTTTTGATATCTTCTGTGTCCACCTCGGCTTTTTCGGGGAGAGAGCTGTTTGAAATGTTTCTCCCAGAAACGCAAAACCGATGGAGCTAGGTGAGTAGTTTCACTTACCTCCCCTATGGAGAAAAAAAGCTTCTGGGGATTTGCCATCCGCTGATATTCTTTTTTCAACTTCCTCCCCTTTTGGGACCTAGACGAGCTTTATCTTCTTCTCTCCGACACAAGCATTTGAGAATTCATACTCATAGTTTCGGGAGGTAGAGGAAGAAATCTCTTCTACCTCCCGAAAAAGATTTCCTAGGCCACCGCTTCTCTTAGGTTCTTGCCTGACTCGAACTTGGGAACTTCTTTAGCCGGAATCTGAATTTCTTTACCGGTTTGGGGATTTCTTCCCCGACGAGCCTTTCTCTTTCTTACCTTGAAACTCCCGAAACCCACCAACGTCACTTTTTCCCCTCTGGCGAGAGAGTCAGTAATGGCTGAGGTTATTGTGTCTACCGTTTCTCTCGAAGCCCTTTTGGTGAGTCCTGTCCGACTGGCTACTTCCTCCACCAGTTCTGCTTTATTCATCTTCCACCTCCTTTAGGGTGTAGTAATAATTCCTTCTCTCTTCAAGATAAACTCAAGAAGCGAGTTACCCATTATGAGTGCTTATCTTCACTCTTTCTCCCAATCTTTTTTCTTCTCCCTTGAGCAAGCGTCGCAAGTTCGATCGATGTCTGAGGAGAATAAGAAAGGCTGCCAAAGCACTCAGAACTAGATAAAAAGATCCCTCCTTCATCCAAAACCAGATAAAGAAAGGGAGGGCTCCTGCTGCTGTGATTGATCCCAGGGAGACATAGCGGGTGAATCCCACTACCAGAGCCATGACCAGAGCTGAGAGCATGAGGGGAAATGGGGTGAGGGTTAGGAAAACACCCGTTGAGATAGCTACTCCCTTTCCCCCCTTGAATTTCAGAAAAACAGGCCAATTGTGTCCGATAATGGATGCGATCCCTGCCATCCCTCCCATAACCTGGGGACTCATATGGGCGAAGGGAGCTAAAAGAACCCCCAGGTAGACAGATAGGGCTCCTTTGCCCATATCTCCTCCCAGTACCAGAAGAGCAGAACTTGAACCTAGGATGCGTTGCACATTGGTCATTCCTATGTTTCCGCTGCCAAAATTTCTAACATCTATTCCCCTCACCGCTTTTACTATTAGATATCCCCAGGGGATGGAACCCAGAAGATAACCTACTGCTACAGTGAGAAAAAGGTAAACCATTTTATTCTCCAAAATTCCCTTTGAGCTTCTCTTTTATCTTCTCCTCAACAAAATCTCCGATAACCACTTCACCCTCTTGGGCAGGGAGGCGAGAAGTTTGTTCTCTTCTCTCCTTTTCTTTTAGTTGACGGATACTTAATCTAATTCTTTTCTTCACTTGATCGATTTCTATGATTTCTGCTTCTATCTCGCTACCCACAGAAGTGACCGTTTCTGGATGCGAGATGTATTCTCTATCCAATTCCGAGACATGAACGAATCCATCCACTCCAGGAACCAAATTGACAAAAACACCGAAATTAGTAATCTGTTGTACCCTGCCAGAGATTCTATCTCCTACCTGGTACTCCTCCAGGAGTTTTTCCCAAGGGTCAGGCTTTGTTTGTTTTAAACCCAAGGAAATTTTTTTCTTTTTGACATCGATGTCCAGTATCTTCACCTCCAGTTTCTTACCTTTCACCAGGACCTCTTTGGGGTGAGCTATACGCTTATGCCAGGAAATATCAGAAACATGAAGTAATCCTTCTACTCCCTCCTCGATTTCAATAAAAGCTCCAAAATTAGTCAGATGGGTGACCTTTCCTGCAACAATTGAACCTACCCGATATTTCTCTCCTACCAGAGTCCAAGGGTCAGGCTTTGTTTGTCTTAAACCCAAGGAAATTTTCTTCTTTTCCCTATCCAGTTTTAGAACTCTGGTCTTTATTTTGTCGCCTATCGAAATAACCTCATGGGGATCGTTAACCCATCCCCACGAGAGATTCTCTGGATAAATCAATCCATCAATTCCTCCTAAATCGACAAAGACGCCGAATTTGGTTATGGAATTGACTTTTCCCATTACTATTTTTCCTTCTTCTAGACCGGCCAGGGTCTTCTCCTTTCTTTTTTCCTTTTCTTCTAAGAGTGAGAACTTACGGGAGATAACTACATTATTTGACCTCTTTTGCAGTTCGATAACCCTTACGGATAGGTTTCTTCCAATGAATTTTTTCAAATCCTTTTCTTTCTGCAAACTTAGGTGTGAGGCAGGAATAAAGGCCTGGACTACACCCAGGCTGGCCAAAAGTCCCCCTTTGACTACCTTCTCCACTTTTACTTTTATACTCTTGCCCTCCTCAAATGCTTTTTCAAATTTGGCCCAGTCCAGGTGAAGATGTGCTTCTTTCTTGGACAGCAAAAAGTGTCCGTTTTTGTCTTTTCCTGAAATGTAGGCCTTGAATTCGTCTCCCACTTGGGGTCTCTTGCCTTCTTTTTGGGAAAATTCTTGCCAAGGCATAAAACCTTCGCTCTTGGTGCCCATATCCAGCAGGAGTCCATCAGTGCTTACTTGTACAACTTTGGTGTCTATGATGTCTCCCTGCCTCGGTGGTTCAAAATTGTTATGTGCGTCCACCATCTGGGCAAAGTCATCCTTCTCTTTCTCCTCCTCGCTCTTCAGATCAGCTCTCATCACATCATGGGCAGCTTTGTCAAGGATTCTTTCCTCTTTGGATTTAGTCACTTCTTGCTCCATCTCCTGAGCCTTACGTTAATTTATAGATAGAAGGAAGTCCTTTATCTCTTTGACAGCACTCCTGGGTGTGGAAGTTCCTCCAACCAGACCTACTTTTTTGAAATGCTTCAAGTCTTGCGTTTCCAGGCCGTTTCTGCTTTCTACAAAGTAGGTCTTGACTTTTAAAGATTTACATAGTTTGACTAGTTGGTGGGTATTGGAGCTATTATGTCCACCCACCACTATCATTGCTTCAACTTTCTTGGCCAATCTTCTCGTAATCTCCTGCCTTTGTCGAATAACCTTGCATATAGTGTTAAAGACTCTAATCTCTCGTCCCTTCTCTACCAGATTCTTCACAATATTTTCAAAATTGTCAATACTCTCCGTGGTTTGGGCAACGACGCCTATCTTAGAGGCAAAGGGTATCTCTGTTGCCTCCTCAGGGGTCTTAACCACATAGGCTCGTCTCTTGTCCACATTGGCCATTACTCCCTCCACTTCGGGATGAGTAGCCAAACCGATGATTATGACCTGATAGGATTTCATTGACAAATATCGAGCTATTCTTTGGACCCTTAATACATAGGGGCAAGTAGCGTTAAGGATTTTCAATCCCTTTCTTCTTTCCTCCTTTATCAGGAAGGGACTGGCTCCATGAGATCTGATGACCAGTGTTCCCTTGCTTATTTGGGAGAGAGAAGAAATGGGGATAACCCCTTTTCTTCTGAGACTCTCTACCACTCCAGGATTATGAATTAGATCTCCTAGAGTGTAGATATGGTTCCCTTTCTTAAGTTCATCCCTAACCAATTTCAAAGCTCTTTCTACCCCGAAACAGAAACCGATCTCTTCCGGGAGAAAAATACGCATAAATGCTGCTCCCCCCTTTTTTCGGGAAAACTTTAGATTGAGAGGATAGGGAACGAGACCTATCTCCTGCATAACTCATCACTCAGTTTTCTCATTGTTTTGTTCAAAGAACTAACGAACTCATCAGCTTCTCTTTTAAAATCTTTATTCTTATCTAATTTCACGGCTGCTAGCGGTTTTCCTACCTGCACTTTTATTTTTCCTAGCCTTATAATCCTTTTTCCTCTGGGGAGAATCTTATCCGTGCCTCCGATAACTACCGGAACTAGAGGCACTCCTGCTCTAAGAGCTATTCTGACTGCGCCTTCTCTCAGGTGTCCCAGTTTTCCGTCACGAGAACGCGTTCCTTCCGGAAAAAGGATGAGAACACCCCCTCCTTTCAGGACAGCCAGAGCTCTCTGGTAAGCTGACCGATCCCATCTTTCCCGTTTCAAGGGAAAGGCTCCTAATTGAGTAATTAGCAGGCGAAAAAGAGAATTCTTAAAGAGCTCCTCTTTAGCCATGAAGTTCATTCTTCTGGGTGTAACGAGAACAAGCACAATAGGATCGAGATAGCTCAGATGGTTGCTAGCAAGAACTACGGGCCCCTTCGAGGGAATGTTTCCTTTTCCTCTGATTTTGATCCTGAAAGAAACTTTAAAAATTATGAGGGCGAGTCCCCGAAAAAAACAATACCAGAGAGGGGTTTCTTTCATACTGCCCGTTCTTTGAACAAGATATTCAAGTCATTTTCTTCTCAACTATCTCCCACATTCTTTCCACTGTCTGGAGTATATCGAGATGAGTGTTATCGATGACGATTGCCCCTTTAGCTCTCTTAAGAGGGGAGGTTTTTCTCTGGCTATCTATGCGGTCTCGATTAGCCAGTTCAGCCTCTACCTCTTCGGTGGCTAAAGATAAGCCTCTTTCTTTATTTTCCTTCCATCTTCTTTTTGCTCTCTCCTCAAAAGAAGCCTGCAGGAAAATCTTGACATCTGCTCGGGGGAAGACCACCGTACCCGTATCTCTTCCTTCAGCAACCAAGCTTCTGCATCTGGCGATCTCTCTTTGCTGAACCACCATCACTTCCCTTAGTTCTTTTACGGTTGAAACCAAAGAGACATATTTGTTTACCTTAGGCGAGCGAATAAAGGAGGTTACGTCTTTGTCGTCCAGGTAAACCCGGATGCTCAAATCTGATTTGGGTTTTAGGGAGATTCGGGTACTTCTTGCCAGCTCTGATAGGGCTTTGGGATTTTTGATGTCTACTTTATCTCTTAAAGCTTTCCATGTCAAGGCCCTGTACATAGTTCCGGTGTCAAGGTAAAGATAACCCAATCTTTTTGCTAAAAGACGGGCTGTAGTGCTCTTCCCCGAAGCAGCGGGTCCGTCAATAGCGATAACTAAACCTTTTCGACTAAGAGGAGAGAATTGTTTGGAGTTCCCCGATAAACTCTTTGTTTTGTTCCCTTGTTCCAATGCTCACCCTTATAAATTGGGGAAGATCATAAACCTGCATTCCCCTGACGATTACTCCTTTCTCGAGGAGTCTATATTCAACTTCTTTTGCTTTCTTTCCCACCTCAATGAGGATAAAATTAGCCTCCGTGGGAACAAAGAAGAGTTCCAGTTTCCTTAGATGAGCGTAAAGGAATTTCTTTTCTTCCCTTATCAGATGCATGCTTCTTTTCACCTGTTCTTGGTCGGTAAGACTGGCTAGAGCAGCTACCTGAGCAAGAAAATTGACATTAAAAGGCGACCGCACTCTATTAAGTATATCAATGATTTCCTTTCCGGCAACTCCATAGCCAATTCTTAAGCCAGCCAGGCCATAGATTTTTGAGAAAGTGCGAAGAACAATGATATTTGGATGGTTTCTGGCTAAATCCAGGGTTTGAGGAAAGTCCTCTGCTTCCACATACTCATAATAGGCCTCATCAAAAACAACCAGTATGTTCTCAGGAAGTCGACTTACGAATCTATCTACTTCCTCTCCTTTTACGATGGTTCCTGTAGGATTATTGGGATTGGCGATAAAGACCACCCGTGTCTTAGGTCCAACAGCACGAATCATTCGTTCCAAATCGATTTTGAAGTCCTTTAGCGGAACGGACACGATCTTGGCCTGACTGAGATTAGCACCCATCTCATACATCAAAAATGAGGGAGTGGCCATTAGTGCTTTATCTCCCTGACGAAGAAAAACTCGGGTAATCATGGAGACAATTTCATCGGAACCGTTACCCAAAATTATGTTCTCGGAATTCAGTGATAATTTTTGAGCCAGAGCTTCTTTTAGCTCGCGCCCGGCTCCGTCAGGATAAAAATATATCTGAGAGGCACAATCCCTGACGGCCTGAATCGCCTTAGCCGACGGACCGAGAGG
>JAUVZN010000087.1 GCA_030602545.1 Candidatus Aerophobota bacterium | reverse complement strand
GGAGGAAAATATTCTTTCTCTATTACCTGTACAACCCCCAGCCCAGCGTTCTCCATGAGCACTATGCTGGGAATTTTCAATTTTTTGATGGCTTCAGCATCTATGCTTCGCATCTCTTCAGCACTAACTATCTTCACTATTTTTCTCCCAGAGCTACTGCCTGAGCTATGGCATAGGTCCTTGTATGGGAAAGGGTAATTAAGATCTCTTTCACTCTCATCTTTCGGGCAGTCCCTTTTGTCCTTCCTTTGAGGGTAACGTGCGGTCTGCCGTTTTTTTCTTTTGATATCTCAACCTCTAACCAGCTGGTATATCGCCCTAGAGATTTGACCACCGCCTCCTTAGCGGCAAATCTTCCTGCCAGATAGATGATTTCTCCCTTTTTCCTCAAAGCAGCCCACTTTAATTCTTTAGAGGTAAACATCCTTTTCCTGGCCCGCTCTCCCCATCGCTGGATAATGTTTCTTAGCCTTTTCACTTCTACGATGTCTATCCCAATCCCTTTTATCATTTGAAAGCTTTTCTTCATCCTCCAATCAATCTTACCATCTCTCGTGCTGCTTCCTTCATTCCCACCAGGCAGGCTCGGGAGATAATGGAATGACCTATACTAAACTCTTCGATGTCCTCAATCAGGCATATTTTATCTACATTCTGATAGTTCAGCCCGTGCCCCGCGTTAACTCCTAAAGTCAATTTCCTGGCCAGGGCCGCAGCTCCGGCAATTCTCTCTACCTCTGTGGCTGCTTCCAGGGGGTCTTCCTTTTCGGCATAGATTCCAGTATGAAGTTCCACCATATCTGCATCCAGCCTATGAGATTTTTTTACACTATTAGGATCGGGGTTGATAAACAGGGAAACCGGGATTTTGGCCTGGTGGAGAAGACTTACCACCTCCTTTAATCTGGGATTGTCCCGGGAAAGATCCAGACCGCCCTGAGTGGTTACTTCTCCTCTTTCCTCGGGAACTAAAGTGGCCATATCCGGCTTTATCTTAAGGGCAATTTTAACTATTTCTTCACTCACACCCATCTCCAGGTTTAGTTTAGTCTTTATCACGGTCCTCAAAAGCTCCACATCCCTTTCCTGGATGTGTCTTCTGTCCTCTCTTAAGTGAACAGTTATACCCCTGGCACCTCCTAGCTCCGCTAGAAGAGCTGCAGCTACCGGGTCAGGTTCGGCACTTCCTCTGGCTTCTCGAAGGGTAGCTACATGATCCACATTGACACTCAGTCTTATCATTCTCGGGGGTCTCCTTTAGAGAAAAGAGGCAGCTTTTATTCTTTCTACCGCCTCTTTTATCTTTTTATCTTCTACGGTTAAGGAAATTCTTATGTAACCCTCGCCATAGTCGCCAAATCCCACTCCGGGTGCTACTACCACCCCGCACTCTCCTGCCAGCTTTTGGGCAAAATCTAGAGAGGAAGAAGGGATAGGAACTCTTGGCCAAAGGTAGAAACTTGCCTTAGGGGGCTGGACTTTCCAGCCCAATTCTCTTAGACCCTTGATCAAGAAATCCCGACGGGCCTGATAAATCTCTCTTATGGAGGGGCTCAATTTCTCCTCCATTCTTAAAGCTTCTATCCCTGCTTCCTGAACAGCCTGAAAAACCCCGGAATCTATATTAGTCTTTAATTCTCGTAGGTTCTGTATGATTCTTCTGTTCCCCACGGCAAAGCCTATCCGCCAACCCGTCATGTTGAAGGTTTTGGAAAGAGAATGAAATTCAACTCCTACTTCTTTTGCCCCTTTAATTTGCAGAAGAGAAGGGGCTTGGTATCCATCGTAGGTAATCTGGGAATAGGCCAAATCTTGACAGACTGCTACATTGTACTCTTTGGCAAAATCTACTACCTTAGAAAAGAAACTCTCATCAGCTACTGCTCCCGTAGGATTGTTAGGATAGTTAAGGAATAAGAGTCTTGCTTTTTGGGCCATCTTTTTGTCTATTTGCTCGAGTCTGGGCAGGAAATGATTTTCTTCCAGAAGAGGAAGAGGGGCTACCCTACCTCCGGCAAATATTACCCCGGCTTTATAGACCGGGTAGGCCGGATCTGGAACCAGGACTATCTCACCCGGGTTGATTAAAGCCAGGGGGAGATGGGCTATTCCTTCTTTAGAACCGATGAGGGTGAGGATCTCTTCCTGAGGATCCAGCTTTACCCTGAACCTGCGGAAATACCAGTCGGCCACTGCCTTCCGGAAGGAAAGAAGACCCTGATAAGAGGGATATCTATGGTTTTGAGGCTTCCTGGCCGCCTGGTAAAGTTTCTCGATAATGGGCTGGGGAGTGGGAAGGTCAGGATCTCCTATGGAGAGGTCGATGAGATCCTGCCCAGATGCTCTCATCTCTTGCTTTATTTTATCAAGCTCGGCAAATAAATAAGGAGGCAAAAGAGCTAGCCTTTTTGTCCTCTCGATTCTCAAACTCATCTTTTTCCTCTCCTCGCTGACATCTTTGAATATCTTGATTTTTGGAAATCTTGCCCTCTTAAAGAACTTACATTTTAAGTAATGAATTTTTCCTTGTTTTCAATCATAGGAATTTTGTTAAAATTCCTATGATTGAAATGATGAGTAGATAATGACCTTTCAAGGGGGGATATCAAACGGTTTCTCTGATCCCCAGAGCATCCTGGAGATCATAAAGTCCTTTTTCTTTCTGGGTGATAAACTGAGCTGCTAAAAGAGCTCCCAGAGCAAAGATACACCGGGATTCACCTCGATGGGTAATTTCCAACCTCTCCCCATTTCCGGCGAAGATAACCGTATGTTCTCCTACAACAGTGCCTCCTCTCACCGAGTGGATACCTATTTCCTCTTGTCTTCTTTCGCCGGTTATTCCCCTTCTTCCGTAAACCCCGCTCTCGGACAGATCCTTTCCTGCTTGCTTCGCTATAATTCCGGCAATTTTTTTGGCTGTCCCGCTGGGAGCATCTTTTTTTTGCCGATGGTGCAGTTCTATAATCTCCTGGTCAAAGTTTTTTCCCTGAAGGACCCCCGCGGCCTGTCTCACCAGATTGTACATGAGGTTAATTCCCACACTCATATTGGGAGAAAGGAGGATGGGGATCTCGTGTGAAGCCTCTTCTATGATACTGTATTCTTCATCCTTAAAGCCGGTTGTGCCAATGACCATAGGGATACTTTTCTTTCTGGCTATGTCAAGATGCTCTAGTGTTGCAGAAGGAGTAGTGAATTCCACCACCACTGCATCCTTTTGAACAAACCCTTCTAGATCAAAGGAAATTTTAATCTTCCCTATGTTTTCCCCCAGGTTAGGGTTATCTCGTGCCTCAATGGCTCCTATTAGCTGGATATCTTTTGTCTCATCAATGACTCTGATGAGCTCTCTTCCCATTTTCCCACAGGCACCACATACTATTATTTTGTACATCTTAGATCTATAAAGAATTCATCTCGATTTTGGCGGGTAAACTCAAGATTGGATACCTAGTTGACTCCCTGCTCAGTGGAGGGATATGGTGGAGGCGGAGGGAATCGAACCCTCGTCCAGGAACAGAAGAACTAAGACATCTTCATGTTTAGTCTACATTTTGGTTTTCGTCTTCTTTTCCTCCTGTAGACGGGATGAAACAAAGACTAGCAGGTATATGGTTTCACCCATTTTCCCCCTGCTTGAAAATGAGCTAGCTCTATTTTCTGACGCCCTCCTTACTCCATAGAGCAGAGAGCAAGGGAACGTAGCTACTAGTTGTAGCTAAAAGCCAACGTTGGATTGGCGCTTAAGTTTAGAAACGGACGGATTTACAAGGTATCCGCTACCCTTGGCATGCCGTCTTAATTCCCCTCATCCTGTCGAAGCCAGATCGCCCCCTTTCTCAAGAGATTCAAGGGGATCTTTGTCCTTGAGATCCTCTTTCTAGTATCCATATATCCCTTGAATGTCTTGATTTTTAGAAATCTTTAGAATCTCTTTCCCCTTAAGGTCTGTTCTATCTCTCTTTTGATAGCTCTTTCCTTGAGTTTTTGCCTCTTATCGTAAAGCTTTCGTCCTCGTGCCATACCTATTTCTACTTTGACTAATCCTTTCTTAAAGTATATTCGTAATGGAATTAGTGTCAAGCCCTTTTGGGCTAGAGTTGCCATGAGGCTCAGGATTTCCTTTTTATGGAGGAGTAATTTTCGCTCCCTTTTTGGATCGCCATCAAAATGTCCAGTAGCTGAATAGGGTGCTATGTGAAGATTATAAAGATAAGCCTCTCTTCCCTTAATGTGAACGAAGCTATCAGTGAAAGTAACTTTCCCTTCACGAACGGATTTAACCTCCGATCCTTTGAGGGCAATTCCTGCTTCCCATCTATCCAGGATCTCATATTCGTGCCTGGCTCTCCTGTTAATGAACTGTTTGCTTGACATTTGAGAGAATTTTTGGGGTAGTCTACTGCATCATGATAAGCTACCTAGAGTCTTGCCTAGTGGGAAATTACACTGGAAGGGCAGCTCTTCCTTTGATTCTAGGTGAGACGTCCTCTGCTAGTAGCCAGGGCAAGCTTACTTTTCAGATATATTATACCATCCAGATTCAATATGTCAACCCCACCGTCCAGCGCTTTCCAGTTTCCCGAAAAATTTTCTCTAACCGGGACTTGGCTGTTTTTAATGATTACACCTCTTGGAGAACCAAAAGGGGAATTATTTCTTTTTATAAAGAGAGGAACTTTTCGCCTTATACGTAAAAGTGCTTGACA
>JAUVZN010000088.1 GCA_030602545.1 Candidatus Aerophobota bacterium | reverse complement strand
CTCTCACCTTTTTCATTCTCTCCCGGGTTCTCAGCTTCAGATACCTCATAGTTCCCCTCCCCCAGGGATTCTTGGAAACCCCTGGCCCACGGCTCATAAAGATCATCGTATTCATTGGTGTCGTTTCTAAGTTCCGCTATGGCTCTTTCTATACCTGCCTGGGTAAGATAATCTGCCTTGAGGCTATCCTGATAATTGGAAACGGCCCTATCTTCCAGCCTCATCCGATAAAGAAAACTGATCCCTATGGTTCCCAGAACGGCCAGAAATACAAAGGCGAGAATGAGGGCCATCTGTCCATTCTCTTTTCGGGCAATATTGAGTAGCGATTTCTTAAATTTCATGAGACCTTCGGTAAGAAGCTCTAGTTCTGGTGCTAACTATTGAGTTTACCTTTTCCATCCAGGATTTGGGAAATTCTCTTATTAACCTTACTCGGTGTTCTTACTCTTGCTGATGGTTAATAAGTTCCGTACACTATATCGTCTTCGGTTTCCTCTTCCCCGTCAGGACCGGCGCTGCTCAGGAAAAAGCCTTCTTCAGGGGATTGTTCTTGCATCATTCTTAGAATCTGCATATATCGCCCTTGGGGCATATACTCATCGCCTTCATCTATGTCTCCGTCTCCGTCATTATCTATTCCGTCACCATTGAGATCAACGAATCCGTGGTGGCGACCATGCCCCCAACCCCGAGGCCAATTACCCCAATACCAATGTGTTCCTCCGTTAGTCCAATAAAGATAGAGGTATTCATTTCCCCAGGGATCTTTATGCTCCACAGGTAAAGAAGAAACATAGGGGCCCCACCAGGGAGAAAAGGACTCATCGGGGGAGGTTGGATCGTCCAGTTGGTCCAGGCTTCCTAGGTAGTTGCCCGTGTCCTCTTCTATTTGTTCGATGGCTCTACCCATCATTTCAATCTCAGCCTCAGCCTTATTCACTCTAGCTTTGTTTAGGGCATTTTGAAGCTGCACCAGAGCTATCCCAGTCAAGATAATAATTATCCCCACTATTATCAAAACCTCTATCAGAGTAAATCCTTTATGGTCTTTTATCTGGGTGAGGAAGGAATCTTTATCCTTTTCTTGTTCCCAGCAATCTCTATGCATTTGCCTACCTTCTCTTCAAAGAGACAAGATTCATCGAAGGAGGAAGGGCGGGGTTGGAGGTTAGAGTGGAGTCATGGGTATAGGTTATGCTTGGCCAGTTGATGGACCAATTAGAGCTCTGCTCAAATTGATTTTCCGATATTGCACCGTTTACTGTAAAAGGATATCCACTTATGTTCCCGGAAATCACCGCCCAGGACTTGTTTTGTGCAAAACAGACCGCATTGAGATCAGTAAGTGGGATTTCTACTGCGTCAAAATAGACGGGGTAAGAGTTTGAATCATGAGTATTCTCTAACCAAAGTTTTACATATCTAAAAGCATAGGATCCTTCTGTACGCTCGAAGTCCACATCGTCATTGATTATCTCTGTGCTGTATCCAGACCCAAACTCTTGGTCACCCGGGACTATACTGGCTGTATCATCATTGGAGCCATATACTTTCAAGGTCAGAGAACCGCCAGCATCGGGAAAATTAAGCTTCTTTAGACGAATTGTATCAGTTGTTACCTTTTGTCCAAGATCTAGAACTGCAATATCAGTTGATTCGAAACTTACAGTTATATCCATCTGATTATTACCAGTTGTTCCATCGTTGTCAGGTTCTCCCCGAATATTAGATTGGTTATTCCACGGATCACCAGAAGTATTTACTACATCTCGATTTATGAATCTGTGAGTGGAATTTAAAGTGACCCAATCTTTGGCAATCAAAGCTAGAGAAGATCCACTTGTGCCTTTAGCTAGATTACTTTCAATATAGATAGTGCCCCCTGAGACTATAATTGGCTTATAATCGTTGGGAGTGAGATCATCGCCAATTATCCCCAGAATTCTAAGATTACCCGGGCTGTATATTACGCCATTGGTTGTTGGATAACTGCGCCATTCGCCAGACTCAATCACGTTATTATGAGCTACTTCACCTCCTTGCCCATCATCAATCCCCACCTGTCCTGCCGTTCCTGACATCGTTCCATTGCCGTCCAGTATCACTAAAATGGCAGTCGGACTAGTGTAGGTAGCACTTTGAGTGTTCTCAGAAGAAGGAACAGAACTGGTCCTATCATCTATCCATCCTGACGCTGTCATGTCATACCAGGTCTCACTTTCGTCGTTGGAAGAAATTTCATCTATATAATAAGGGGTACCGCTTCCTCCTACTAGACTTTCATATCGTGTGTGATTTATCAGAGGCCAGCGTAGCAAAGCATTCCCAGTTACGTAGCGAGGTGATGTTCCCGATTGATCATATGAAGAAGGAAGATGAGTGCCATCAAAATATCTTCCGTTATTCTGAATTATATCGTCATATGCACTACTGAACTTTTCCTTAGCTAGGAGATTTCCACTGGCATCTCTGGTAAAGCCACATTTGTATCCATCATCATCATTATCATTAGCGTCTAAAATAACATCGCTGAGATTACCTGCTGTATCGTGAATGGTAACTGTATCGTCGGAGTTGGTTGGCTTAATCTCTCCACTCACTTCAAACCTATCACCGCTATCACTATCTAAATTTATGGTATTTGCACCTGTCAGGATTAGGTCACCATTGATATGGAAGGGAGCCCCATTGGCTGAATCTCCAAAGCCTTGAAGTGACAAAAAACTTACATCCGAATTTATGAATCTTACATACTCAAGTAAAGGGCTGGTGTTATCAGCTATTGCCTGAAGGGTAACTAACTTTTTGGGTAGGTCTCGAGATTCAATGGTGATATAACCGTCTTTTTGAGTATATCCACCAGAAGTAGGAATATAGTCTTTATAGACCATAAGACTATAATTGGAATAATCAGACCAATTACCTTGTTCGACCTCGTTAGGGGTCCAATCCGTGGGATCATAATCGGGTTCTATCCCATCCCAGGTATTTAACTTATCCAGGGCATACAATACTCCCTGTTTAGCCAGAGCGTAACTTTCCTGTTCTTCCCCGGCTTTCTCCATCATAGCTGTATTGGTCAGTACTTTACGCACCAGAAAGGAAGTGAGGATGAAAAGCACACTCACTATGACGAGACTCAGGATGATGGCAGTACCTTGATTATTCTTCATCTTGCTCCTAATTTTACCGCTGAGACCAGCTTGTAGGTGCGCCATTCTTTCGAAGGCCCCTCTCGGGCCAGCTCTAAAGTGATAAGGACCTCGTCTTCATTGTTTCCCCGGAGAATGAAGGAAAGTTGAGTGACTTTGACATCAGAGGAAACGAGGGGTTCGGGGTCGCTCCAGGAAGAAGTAGAAGAAGTATATCTTCGCATATATAACAGGGGAGTATCCGGTAGATTATCATCGTAATCCCCAGAAGAAGCAGGAGGGAAAGTATGAGCAGCCGGGTCTAGAGGCCACCCGTCTTCCTCTAGGGACTTAGTATTCGGATCGTCAGGTAAGGCGGCATAGAGAGCAATCTCGCCTCCCCGTTCGCTGGGGTCAGAATCTTGAGGAAGATAAAATATCATAAAATAGGGATATTTCTCATTGTAGGTGTCTTCAATTTCAGAATTATCATCCTCATCGTCGCCACTATCATTGTTTCCCGGAATCCAGTCGCTGGGGGTGGTATCGTCTTCGTTCTCTCTGTCCACAACCAATGCTCCCCCGAATTCTTTAACTATCTTCTTCATCCCGATGCGGGCATTTTGCTGTAGACTTGACTCTACTACGCTCAAGTCGTAAGAACGGGAATTAGTTCGATAGGCAGGGTAAATCAACAAAGCTATCATGGAAAGCAGTGAGGCAGCTACGATAAGCTCTATTAGAGTAACAGCTGTTCTTTCTTGCGCGGTATCTAAAAAAATAGGGAGAATAAATTTGCCCTTGCTACAGCGAGCCCTTATAGATTTTAGTAATCTTTCTAAAAGGTTCTGACAACTGACATAGCCATTTTTTTTCATTTGGCACTCAATCTATTGAGGCTTATCTACCTGGTTATGTAGGTTTGCTGCGCGGTACTTTTGATTTCATTTCCTTGCTTCCAATATTCGGTTACGGTAATCTGTTTTATAGTGGTAGGGGTGATTTCGGTAGTTGTACTTCCTGAATCCGGATCCCAGAGGTTACCTTTAACTATACCTACAATGGAATTATTCGCAGGATCTTGGCCGTTACGTAAAGGGAGATAGTAAATCCGGACAGAATTTCCCTCTTTATTCACGAAAGTTAGTTCTTTAGTTTCAGGATTAAAGCTGTCATAATCAGAGGAAGAGAGGGGATTACCGGCAGTAAGATCTTCTCCCAGGATGTCATCTTTTTCTCCGCTTTTACCGTCGTCATTTGTATCACCCACATCGGTACACAGTTTGATGACTT
>JAUVZN010000105.1 GCA_030602545.1 Candidatus Aerophobota bacterium | reverse complement strand
CCTATTCCTGCTTCCTTTTTCTTCATGTTTTGCTCCTTTTTCTCCTACTCTACTAGCTCTGAGACAAAGACCAGCTCGACCTTTCTTCTCTCTAGCCCGGAAACTATCTCCTTTATGGCGCGCGCAGTAGTAAGGGTAGCGTGACAAATTGCCACGGACCCTCCCCCACTCTTAAGAGATTCTAAGTGGCTGTAGAACCTCTCTTTAATATATTCTATTTCTTTGTAGTTGTCTAGAAAGGAATCATTCCGAGCGGATTTTACTCCCATCCTCCTGGCCAAGGAGAAGGCCACAGAATTATGAGAACTTCTACTGTCCACGAAATACAAATTCTTTCTCTTAATCACTTCCAGAACGGCTCGCATTGGTTTCTCTTGAGTGGTAATCAAAGAACCCATATGGTTGTTGAGACCTCTGGCATGAGGGACATCTTTAATAGCTTCCCTCACCAGCTTATTTATCTTACTCTCTGGCATCTCCTCCAGCACTATCCACCGATAGCTCCCTTTGAATTCTTGTTGGGGCTGCATGGGAAGATGGACAACGATTTCTTTTTTTTGTTTGTAAGCCTTCTCTGCTACTAGGTTTGCGTAGGGAGTGCCGGGAATGATAGATATGGTCAAGGGGATATCGAGCTCATCCAGGAAAGCTTTCACCACCGGACCATTGGAGTAGCCGAAGTCATCAACCAGAAGGGCCACCTTTTTCTTCTTGAGGATGAATCTTAAGATATGGGTGATTTTGTTTTCCCATCCGAGCTTCATCAGAACCTCATATCTACCCTTAAGGTTCTGGGTGTTAATCTTATGAACCTTTACTCCCTGGTGAGAAAACATTTGCCTGAGCTTCTGGGGGAGTTTATCCAGAGGGGTATCAAACGGTATCTCTAGAAGCTTTTCTCCTTGCAGTGCAAAGAGGAGAAAACCTACCTTGCTGGTGCTCTCCTGCAGAACGGGAAAAGATAACTGTCTCACTTCTCTTTCTATTTTTGTATCTATCCGTATCCATCTTTCTTGGTAACCTCCCCTTTGGGACTGAACCCACAGGCCCACTCCTATACCCAGCAAGGCAAAAAGCAACAATGAATAAAGAACAAAACGATACTTTTTCATTATCTTCATCTTCTGAGCACTTCCCACGCTCGAAGAAGCTGAAGATCGTTAAAAATGTCATTTTCTTTATCTTTGTCCTCTTCCCGCAGGAATCTTCTCACCAGCTCCTCATCTGCGTCAATTCCCTCTTGATCTAGTTTTTGCATAAGATGGCTTAAGTTTTCTTCCTCCCAGTGAGGGTAATCTCTCAGGAAATTCTTGATGGCAGTGGACTCTTCGAGATGTGATAGAATTTCCTTTTGCTTTTCCGTGGGCTGAAAAGCTTCAACGGCTATATCTGGCACAATTCCTGTCTTCTCGATAGCTTTTCCTGAAGGAAGATGATACCTGGCTATGGCCAAGGTAATAGCCCCTCCATCGGGCAAGGGGAATTGGTCCTGTACCACTTCCTTACCAAAGCTATTAGTTCCCACCAGGACTCCCCTTCCGTGATCCTTAATTGCTCCAGCTACAATCTCCGAGGCACTGGCGCTTCCTTTATCGATGAGCACAGCTAAAGGTATATCGGGCAGTAGTTCCCCGGGTTGGGCATAATATACCTGGGAGGCGGCAGGATCCCTTTCTTCAATGGACACTATTTTCCCGGACTTCAAAAACTCATCAGCTACTTCCACAGCTTGGGTAAGAAGCCCACCCCCATTGTTCCTTAAGTCAAGAATAAGGGCGGCGATCTTCTCCTGTTCAAATTCCCGAAGGATATCTTTTACATTCCGGGCCGTATTCCCACTCTCAAAATCGACAATCCTGAGGTAACCAACCTCTCCATCCAATTTTCTCCTTGTTACACTAAATTTCCTGATCATAGCCCGGGTGAGAGTGAATTCCAAGAGCTTCCCTTCTCTTTGAATGGTAAGCATCACCTCAGTTCCTACCTTACCCGTGAGTCTGTTGGCTAGCTCCTGCAGGCTAATTTCTTTAGTGGACCAGGCATCTACAGTGCTAATCTGGTCTCCTGCTTTAAGAGGGGCCTTTTCAGCTGGGGTCCCCTCGAAGATATCAAGGATAGTAGGAAAATCATCTTCAATGGCAATCCTAATTCCCAGTCCCCCCAGTCTTCCTTCTTGTTTCATCTGTCGTATCTCATAATCGGCAGGGCTTATCCAGTAGGAGTAAGGATCATCCAGGGATTCGAGCATTCCTTTCACTGCTCCTTCCATGAGCTTAGAGGGGTCTACTTTTTCTATATACCGGGTCTGGATAATTTCATAGATTTCTAATAGAGGCTCGAGGGGTCCAAAGAGCTCTTCCGGTATTTCAGCTCTCACCAGGAGGAAGCCTCCCATAATCAGGCCAAGGGCTGCTGCCAGGGCCAACCATCTCTTTTTTTTCAAAATTATTCCCTCCTCAACCAAATACCTTACTTTTTTCTCTGGATTTGCCATTTTCCAAATTTGTATAAGCAGCGCCTCAACCAGGTTCTCCTAAAGAGTTTTTTCTTTATATACGGGAGGGTGCCATTAGCTGCTTTTCAAATAGAGCTTCCTGGCTAATCCTTGAGAGTTTTCTATGATCTCACTTATTTTCGGGGCGGTGAATCCCGCACCCAGAAGAATTTCTCGTGCCTGCTCTGACGTGATGAGATCTTCCGCCGCATGAGCGTCGGTATTCAAAATGAGCTCCGCCCCAAGGCTGGTAGCCAGCCTCGCTACGTGACCATTGGTCAAACAATGTCCAGACCGAGCGGATATCTCCAGAAATAATCCCCGTTCCCTGGCTATCTTTACCTCCTCTTCTGAGATGTTACCGGGATGAGCCAGAATGTCGATATCGGCATCCAGAGCCGCTCTATTGGTACCTCGGGGAACAGGCTCAATTATGGTTTCGCCATGTACCAAAACCAGAATAGCCCCTTTTTCTCTGGCTCTTGAGGCAAATTCGGGAATGAGGGAAGGAGGAAGATGGGTAAGCTCAGCTCCGGGAATGACCTGAATTTCTTTTTCTATATGGTTAATTTTCTGACAGAACTGAGCTATCTGAGGAACAACCAAATCTAGATTAGATAGGTCCACATGGTCGGTGATCCCTAAAACCTTGTATCCTTTAGATTTTGCTCTCTGCACTAATTCTGCCGGGCAGAGTTCTCCATCACTGAGTAGAGTATGGGTATGCAGGTC
>JAUVZN010000040.1 GCA_030602545.1 Candidatus Aerophobota bacterium | reverse complement strand
TGCCAATTTGGTCAGTTTTGCTTTTATTTTTGTCTTTGTTGCTTTGATCTTTGGATTAGCAGGGATAATCCTCCACAAGACAGCCAGGTTCTCGCTGGTCAAAGGTCTGGACCGGACAGGAGGATTCTTGCTGGGAGCAGGGGAGGGTATTTTGATTTGTAGTGTAATTCTCATCTTGCTGAGCATATCCCCCCTTTCTGAAAAGGCAAGTAAATGGATGGGAGGCTCCACTTTTGCTCCTTACCTAACTAAGGTGGGACCTTTTGTCTATGACAGTGTCATTTCAATTACCCCCGGCAAAGCCAAGAAGTTTATGCAAAAACTGGGAGAAATTGAAAAGTTCTTACCCCAGAAAAAATGAGAACTTTAAGAGGGTCGTGGAAAAGGTCTTGATACCCCGGATGTTTGATCGCCTGTCACAGGAAGAGTTCGAGGAAGGATTCCTCTCTCCCTGGGCCAGTAAAAGTAGGAATAGCAAGGGTCGCATTAAGAAAGAGCAGCCCTGTCCTTTAAGAACCGAGTTCCAGAGAGATAGAGATAGGATAATTCATTCCAAAGCCTTCCGTCGTCTTAAACACAAGACCCAGGTATTCATCGCTCCATTTGGTGATCATTATCGAACCCGAATAACCCACACCCTGGAGGTAAGTCAAATTGCCCGAACCATTGCCCGCAGCCTTCGACTAAATGAAGATTTAGTAGAAGCTATCGCCCTGGGTCACGATCTGGGACACACTCCTTTTGGTCATACCGGAGAAGATGCACTCAATGATGTTCATAGCAAGGGATTTAGACACAATGAACAAAGCCTGAGGGTGGTGGAGAAGTTAGAGGGTAAGGGAGGGCTGAACTTAACCTGGGAGGTGAGAGACGGCATCTTAAACCACTCTCTGGACAAAGAGAAGGTGCTTGATCCAGAGACCGAAAGCCACCCCCATACTCTGGAAGGAGAGATGGTGAGAGTGGCTGACTGTGTAGCCTATGTCAATCACGATATCGATGACGCTATCCGAGCAGGGATAATAAAGGAAAGCGACTTGCCCCGGAGGTCTCTTGAAACGCTAGGAAGAATTCACCGGGAGAGAATTGATACACTGGTTCAAGATATCGTCAGAAGAAGCTGGGATAAAGCTCACCTGGAGATGAGCCAAGAGATCCTGGCTAGCTTTAATGAGCTCAGGGATTTCATGTATGAAGAAGTTTACTTAAGTCAGAGTTTGGGTGCGGAAACAAGAAAAGCCTACCGCATAGTCACCGACCTATATGAGTTTTATCTGGAAAACCCCCATAGTTTCCCAGATGCTCCAAGAAAAGATGGTTCTCCTGAGGAAATAGGAAGACTAGCGGTAGACTATATTGCCGGAATGACAGATCAATACGCCCTCAATATTTACAGGGATAAATTCCTCCCTAAGGGGTGGGGTTAAATGAGCGGATTTGTTCCAGAGGAACTGATCGATAATATTAGGGAGCGAGCAGACATTGTGGAGATAATTTCTGAATATCTTCCTTTAAAAAAGGCGGGGAAGAATTATAAAGCTCTTTGTCCTTTTCATCAAGAGAGGACCCCTTCTTTCGTGGTATCACCTGAGAAACAGCTTTTCCACTGTTTTGGCTGCGGGGTGGGAGGAAATGTCTTTAGTTTCCTTATGAAATGGGAGAAAATCACCTTTCCCGAGGCTATTAGAAACCTTGGAGAGAAAGCAGGAATACCGGTAAGCTTCTCAGGTGAGGAGGAGCGGATCAGTGGTTATAAAGAGGAGCTATACCGGATCAATGAGCTGGTGGCGGAAATCTTTCAGGGAGAACTAAAGAAAAATAAGCGGGCTCAAGCTTACCTCAAGGGGCGAGGGTTTGATGAGGAGACGGTGGCGACATTTAAAATAGGTTTCGCCCCCTCTTCAAAAGAGTTTCTCCAGGCTTGTCAAAAAAGAGATCTTTCTCGGGAAAAATTGCAAGAATTGGGTCTCTTCTTTGCTTCCAATAAAGAAAGCCGCGCCTATTTTCGCTACCGAATTATCCTTCCCATTTTCACCTCCAGAGGAAGGATCTGTGGTTTTGGAGGCAGAGTTATAGATAATTCGATGCCCAAATATCTTAACTCTTCTGAGTCTCCTATTTTTGATAAGGGTAGGACTCTTTACGGGTTAAACTTCAGCAAGGAGGTCATAAGGCGGGGAAATGAAGCCATCCTGGTGGAAGGCTATACCGATCTCATATACCTTCATCAGGTGGGGGTAAGGAATGTGATAGCCTCCCTGGGTACCTCTCTCACTCCCTGGCAGGCCCGAACTATCAAACGCTATACCAATCAGATTTTCATCGCCTATGATCAGGATAAGGCAGGAGTTGCTGCCACTTTAAGGGGGATTGATCTTCTCCTGGAGCAGGACCTCAGAATAAAGGTCATTCCACTGCCCCGGGGAAAAGATCCAGCAGATCTTGTTAAAGAAGGCGGGGACCTTTTCCTGAGAAAGAAAGCTGAGGCTACACCATACTTTGATTACCGGCTGAAACAGGAGATGGAAAAAAGACCCTCCCTGGACCTGGAGGACAAAATAGAAATTCTTAACGCCCTTTTTCCCACCCTCGGCAAAAACAAAAATCTAGTCAGAATTCGGGATTTTATAAAAAAATTGTCTCACGAGCTCGACCTGGATGAGGAATCCATAGGGATAGAGTTTAAAAAGTTCAAAAGAGATAATAGTAAAGACCTTTTCCGGAGTCCCTTCTTGAGGAAAAAAGATGGACGGGAAGAAATGGAGAAAATGTTGCTTCAGCTTATGTTGGATGACGAGGAGATCATAAACATAGTAGAAAAGGAATGGGATGCTGATCTTTTTCGGAACTCATCTTACTGCTTGATTGCCGAGAAACTAATAAATTCCCTAAAAGAGGGGGAGGTAGCCTCAGCAAAACTCGCAGGTCAGCTAGAGGAAGAAAATCTATCTTCCCTCATTTCATCCTTCTCTCTATCAAAGTCTTCCTGGGAGGAGGACTCTAAACAAAACTTAGTCAGAGATCTTATGGGGTCCCTGGAGAGAAACAACCTCCAGAGAAGGATCAATGAGTTGAGGAAAAAGATTAAAGTGGGTGAGGATAAAGGGGAAGAAAAAGAAGTTGAGAGGTGGCTTCAGGAATTGACTCGTTTAAAGAAACAAATCATATCGAGGTGATTTTATGAAAAAGGGGACTAAAAAAACCCTGGTTAAAAGGGGAAAGATCGGATCTGTACCTAAGGAGATGGAAGAAGAATTCAAGAATCAGATTTCCAGGCCGGAGGAAATAGGGGATGTCTTGCACTTGATAAATAAAGAAGAAATGGAGATGGTTCATGAAGAAACAGAGGAAGTAAAGACTTCATCATCTTTAAGTCTGGATACAAATGATGGAATTGGAAGATACCTGCAGGAGATCGGAAGGACGCCTCTTCTGTCCCCTTATGAGGAAAGGGAGTATGGAAGAAAGATAAGACAAAACAAAAGAATTCTCCGGGGAAAGATTCTGGAAGTGGCTGAGCTAGTTGAGAAAAATACTCATTTCCTCTCCCTTACTAAAAGCCGGGGAATAAGCGAAGAAGACCTTCGGGGGATAGCTAAGAAATTCAAAAAGGTAAAGAAGTTGACCAGTTTTGTGATCAGCTTAACTGAGGAAAAAAGTAGAAATCTTGAACCACCCGAAGATATGAGGAAATTTCTGAAACTCAGAGAGGAGACTAGACAGATAAACTACAGCTATGAGAAGTACCGAGATAAGATGATCAAGGCCAACCTCAGATTGGTGGTGAGCTTTGCTAAAAAGTACACGGGAAGAGGAGTTCCTTTCCTGGACCTCATCCAAGAGGGTAATATTGGTCTTTCCAGAGCTGTGGACAAATTTGATTATAGAAAGGGAAATCGCTTTAGCACCTACGCCAGCTGGTGGATAAGACAATCCTTATCCAGGGCTATCTCAGATCAATCCCGTACCATTAGAGTTCCCATTCACATTACAGAGCTGATAAAGAAAGTGAATAAGGTGCATCAGGAACTGGAACAGGAACTGGGTCGAACTCCCACTCCCAAGGATATTGCTCAAAGATCCGGGCTTTCTCTAGAAAAAGTGGAGAGAGCTCAAAGGGTAATTACCAGATCCACCTCCATGGATATGCCTATTGGGGAAGATGAGGATAGTCAACTTATTGAGTTCATAGAAAACGAAAAGGCTGTTTGTCCCTTTGAGGAAGTGAATCTTCGCCACCTTAAACGGGAAATAGAGCATCTAATCGCACAGGTTAAGGACGCCAGGGAACGTCAAATCTTGAAGCTTCGCTTTGGAACAGAGGATGGATGGGATTGCACTTTGCAGGAAATAGGGGAAAAATACGGAGTAACCAGGGAAAGAATAAGACAGATTGAGGCAAAAGTTCTGGATCATCTCCGAGCCATAGCCAAAAAGAGAATGCTAGAGCAATATCTGGATTAATAACGGGTTCATAGCTCATTCGGTAGAGCAACGGATCATAATCCACGGGCCCAGGTGGGCCTACCTGGGCGGATAGCTCAGTTGGGAGAGCGCTGCCTTCACGCGGCAGAGGTCACGGGTTCGAGCCCTGTTCCGCCCACCAATCGCTCTTTTAGACGCCAGGAAGGGTAGTTTTTAGAATCGTCTTCGGGGCCGTAGTTCAGTTGGTTAGAATGCCTGACTGTCGATCAGGAGGTCGCGAGTTCGAGTCTCGTCGGCCCCGCCATGCCGAGGTAGCTCAGTCGGTAGAGCACTGGACTGAAAATCCAGGTGTCGACGGTTCGATTCCGTCCCTCGGCACCTTGCCGACGTAGCTCAATGGCAGAGCAGCTGATTCGTAATCAGCAGGTTGTAGGTTCAAATCCTATCGTCGGCTCCCGTAGTTAATGTATTTTCCTAGCTCGTTCCCTTCCAGAAGAAAAACCCGACTTGCCTTCCCCACCCTCTGAGATTGAACACAACGAAAACAAGCCTTAGTTGACTTTTCCGTCTATTTTTAATAGAGTAGTGAAAATTTGACCTGGGGGAATACAGAGAATATCAGAAACGGGAGGTTCAGATTGTTTAGCTCATACCAGCCTCAAGAAATTGAATCCAAATGGCGCAGGATCTGGAAAGAAACAGGGGCTCATGAAACTTGCCAGCGCAGTAAAGAGCCCAAATATTATTGTCTGGATATGTTCCCCTATCCTTCAGGTTCTGGTCTGCACGTGGGGCACCTCAGAGGATACGTTCTCTCTGATGTCTGGGCTCGCTGTAAGAAACTCCAAGGCTACAATGTCCTACACCCTATGGGATGGGATTCCTTTGGTCTACCAGCAGAGAACGATGCCATTAAAAGAGGAATACATCCAAGAATCAACACGGAGAAGAACATCCAGAATATGAAAAGGCAACTTGAAGAGATTGGTGCTATGTATGATTGGTCCCGGGAGATTAACACCAGCAGCCCCGAGTATTACAAGTGGACCCAATGGATCTTCCTCAAGATGTACAAAAAGGGCCTGGCTTACCGAAAACTGGTGCCTATCAACTGGTGCCCCAGTTGCAGGACAGGACTGGCCAACGAGGAGGTAGTGAATGGAAAATGTGAGCGATGCGAGACCCCGGTAACCAGGAAAAATCTGATGCAATGGATGCTGAGGATAACCCAGTATGCCGACCGCCTGCTCCGGGATCTAGAGAAACTCAGCTGGCCGGAGAAGGTGAAGACCATGCAGACCAACTGGATAGGCTACAGTGAAGGAGCAGAGGTTATTTTCAAAGTTATCTCAGCTCGGGATGGACAAGAATTTGACATTCCTGTTTTCACTACCCGTGCTGATACTTTATTCGGGGCTACCTATATGGTTCTGGCTCCTGAGCACGAGCTGGTGGAAAAAATTAGCTCCTCTTCTCAAGAGAAAGAAGTACAAGATTACACACAACAGTCCAAAAGAGTTCCTGAAGTAAAGAGGTTAACTCAAGTCAAAGAAAAGACCGGGGTCTTCACTGGAGCCTATGCCATCAACCCTGTCAATAATGAGAAGATCCCTATCTGGATTTCGGATTATGTTCTTTTAGCCTACGGTACTGGCGCCATTATGGCTGTTCCTGCCCACGACATCCGAGACTTTGAATTTGCTACGAAATTCCATCTTCCCATCACCGAAGTAATATACAGTCCAAAGGCCTCAAGAAAGAAGGACGCCAGCCTGAAAGAAGCATACCTTGAAGAAGGAGAGCTTATTAACTCTGGGCCATTTAAGGGACTTTCTTCGGAGGAGGCAAAAGAAAAAATCACTCAGTGGCTCGCCCAGAGAAATTTAGGCAAAAAGGCTGTCAGTTATAAACTCCGCGATTGGGTTTTCTCCCGGCAGAGATACTGGGGAGAGCCCATCCCCATCATTTACTGCAGACAGTGCGGAGAGGTTGCCGTTCCTGAGGAGGATCTCCCTGTAGAGCTTCCTCAGGTAGAAAAGTACCAACCCAGCGGCACGGGAAAATCACCCCTGGAGAACATAGCGGAGTTTGTCAATACCACCTGTCCTCTCTGCAGCTCTTCAGCAAAAAGGGAAACAGACACCATGCCTCAGTGGGCCGGCTCTTCCTGGTATTTTCTGCGCTACCCTGATGCCCATTTAGAACAAGCCTCTTTTGAAAAAGAGACGGCTAACTACTGGCTTCCCGTGGATATGTATGTGGGAGGAATTGAACACGCCATTCTTCACCTTCTCTATGCCCGTTTTTTCACCAAGGTGATTTATGATCTGGGATATATTGATTTCGATGAGCCCTTTCAACACCTGTTCAACCAGGGGATGGTTTGTAAGAGGAGCGATAAAACCGGGAAAGTGGAAAAAATGTCCAAATCCAAAGGAAATGTAGTCAATCCTGATGAGCTAATAGAAAAATACGGCATAGATACGGTGAGAATGTATGAACTTTTTATCGGACCGGCTGAGCTAGATTCTGAATGGCAGGATCAGGGAATCGAAGGGGTCTTTCGCTTCCTGAAGAAAACCTGGGATCTTATCTCAAAATTGGAAGGAAAACCTGCCCAAGAGGACAGGAAGCTTCAAAGACGCCTTCATCTTCTTATTCGTGATGTCACGGAGAGAATAGAAGCTTTCAAATTCAACACAGCGGTGAGTAGCTTCATGGAGTTTATCAATTTTCTCAACAGGCCTCAAATACTTGCCAGAGGAGTAGACAAAAAAACCGTTGACAGTTTCCTTATACTGCTGGCTCCATTTGCTCCTCATTTTTCCGAGGAACTCTGGGAAAGGTTAGGCCATTCCCAGAGTATCTTCAAGGAAAAATGGCCCCTATATGATCCTTCCCTAATTGAGGGTGGATCGGTAAAGATAGCGGTTCAGGTGAATGGCAAGTTAAGAGGTACCTTAGTCCTGGCTAAAGATACCCCTAAGGAGGAAGCGATAGAAAAGGCACGAAGAATAGAGAAGATCAGGAAATACCTGGAGGGAAAAGAAATCAAGAAAACTGTATTTGTCCCTGACAAGATTATCAATCTTGTCACCACCCAAGGCTAATCTAGACAAGCGAGCCCTGATATGTGGAATCTTACCCGGGAAGAGCAAATCATAATATTTTCGCTCCTGGCAGCTTTTCTCATCGGCCTGGGAATAGAAATGGGGGGAGGAATCCCCCATACTTTGACCCCTCCGCCACCCCGAGAGCTGATCAAAGTCAAGCTCGGTGGAGCCATAAGGAAACCGGGCTGGTACACCTTGCCAGAAGGGAGCTCCCTCGAGGAAGCAGTGAACTATGCAGGGGGATTCCTTCCCTGGGCCAACCTCGAAGATGTCAATCTGGATTTTCCCCTTAAAGATGATGAAGAAATACACATCCCCAAGGGAAAGTTGGATATCAACCAGGCCTCAGCCAAGGAGCTAGCTGAGCTTCCCGGAATAGGACCTGTGCTTGCGGCAAGAATTATTAAATACCGAGAAAGAAAGGGCACCTTTCAGAGTTTCTCTCAGGTCTTAGAAGTTAAGGGGATAGGGGAGGTCCGTCTTCAGAGAATCAGGGAAGTGATATCTCTGGGTGAGGATGCGTCAAATCATCTTTATCAAAACTTAAAGCTGAGGGAAACTCTTTGAGTGGTTCCCAGTTCCCCATAAGGAACATAAGCATAGTCAAAACGTACCTTGCCCTTATGAATGCCTAATCCCGCCGTAACCCCTGACCCAATGGATCGATTGCTCTTGTATCCCAATCTTAGAGCCAGCATCTTTCCCGGCCACCACTCCAATCCTGCACAATAATAAACCGGCCCATCACTGGGGCTGGCTAGATCAGCAGCCAGAATAAGGGAACCGGACTTTACTGCCGCACCCCCTCTTATGGTAAAGGGAAGGGGATCAGCCCCTAGAGAAGTTCCTATGTTCTGACCTACCAAGGCCAGGGAGACTGATTCGCTTAAAGAGAATAGAACTCCCAAATTGCCGCTATAAGTGCTTTCCGAATCATCGGCAATCTTGCTTTCGATCAAACCTACCGCCAAACCTACTCCTAAGCGAGGGGAAATTTGATTTCCGTATCCCACAGACACCTGAAGATCGGAAGCAGAAAACTTCCCTGAAGGTTCGCCCCACTCGTCTCTACCTTCCATATTTCCCATATTCACATAATTGACCCCCAGGGCTGCTGTTCCTCCCCAGGCAGGCAATGCCGCTCCCAGATAGCCCTGGTATATTCCAGCAAACCATTGATTGTACGTAGCTGAAAACTCTTTATCTTTCACATGAACCAGGGCGGCAGGATTCCAGTATAGAGAAGTGGTATCATCAACCACCGCCGAGAAAGCTTCTCCCATAGCAGTGGCTCTAGCTCCCACGGCTATCTTGAGAAAACTAGCAGCGGTAGTCCCGCTGCCACTCCCATAGACCTGGGAGGACAAAGCCAGGGCCCAGATAATCAGAGCTAACCCTATCCATCTTTTTCGCATAGCGTACCTCTTTACCTTAGAATAGATCTTGCCTTGATGACCCGGATTCCGAAGTGAACCATGAAGACGTTTTTGTCTAAGCCAGGTATCTTCCTTCTTGAATATAATACGGTTCACTATAATTGTCAAATTTTAAGATCCGAGAAAATTTGACATCCACTTGCCTCTGAATTACTCTCATCTTAAATAGAATCGCCTCTTATCCCGGCCCTATCTTACTCGGACCTTTAATTTTAGGGAAAAGAACGCTTGGGAAAGCAATCATCTTGAATCATCACGACTCCTTCGGGTTAGGGAAGATGATGCGAAGCATCCCCCTCTTGAATATCTTAATATGGCAAAGGCAAAAATTGTTCAATATTAGGGAGGAGATGATGGAATATATTAGCGTGAGCACCACTTTACCGGACAAGAGTTCTGCCAAAAAGATGGCCAAAACTCTGGTGGAAGAAAGATTGGCCGCCTGTGCAAACATCTTTAGAATAGACTCCCTTTACTGGTGGCAGGAAAAGATTGAGGAAGAAGAAGAATATGAACTGGTCTTCAAAAGCAGGCGAGTCCTTTATCCAGAGCTAGAAAAAAGAATAAGAGAGCTGCATCCTTATGAAGTTCCCAGCATTCTCTCATACCCCATAGAGGAGGGACTC
>JAUVZN010000016.1 GCA_030602545.1 Candidatus Aerophobota bacterium | reverse complement strand
TAGCCCGCTTGTTCACTTTCACTACAGCAGGTCTTAAAACCTTATCATTAAGGATATATCCCCTGCGCATCTCCTCTACGATGAGATTATCCGGATATTTCTGTGAGTCTATCATCCCCATAGCCTCGTGCAGGTGTGGATTAAACTCTTCTCCCTTTGCCTTAATTGGCTTCACTCCCTGCTTCTTTAGTGCCTCCCTCGTCCGATTGAAGATCATTTTCACTCCCTCGGCAAAACGGGAAAAATTCTTTGATTTTTTGGCTGAATCTATGGCCAACTCAAAATCATCCAGAATGGGAAGGAACTCCTTTATAAGCTCCTCTGAGGCTGATCCCTTTAGTTTCTCTTTTTCCCGCAAGGTGCGCTGTTTGTAACTTTTGAATTCTGCCTTCAATCGCGCCAGATAGTCTAAATACTTCCTCGCCTCCCTATCCGTTAGCTCCAGTTCCTTTTCCACATCCTTTAGTCTGTGCTTAGAAATGGAAAGTTCCTTCCGGACTTCTGTGAGTTTAGCCTGGACTTCGAGATGCTTAGCCTTATAACTGACTCTCTTTCCCTTACCTTCGGTCTTTCCCATTCTTTACCTCTTCATATCCCTAAAAAATTAATGGGGATAGCCTCAGACTGTCCGAATTGAAAATGCCCTCACCTTAATTCTACAAAAAATCGCCCTCCTGTCAAGATTATTCCAGGATTTTCCCCTCCCTCGCTGTATATCAGCCCTGGGTTATCTTCTAGGTGCCACTACTTTCCTGATAGTATCAAGGAGACCAGGATGTTGCACCTTGAGCTATGCGAAAGATAAGCTGATATCGCCAGTCAAGCTTGACAAAGCAATACCTTTTATATATTTTAATAAGGAAATTGCTCCCTTAAAAGGCCCACTTTCCATGCATGAGGCGATGTTCTATGAAAAGACGGAGGATAAAGAGGTAAAATGTGGACTATGCCCTCATAGATGTAAGATCGCCAACCAAAAGAGAGGTATATGCGGGGTCAGGGAAAATAAAGAAGGTGTGCTCTACAGTTTGGTCTATGGGAGGGCAATTTCCTGGGCTGTTGATCCCATTGAGAAGAAGCCTCTCTACCATTTTCATCCAGGCTCCGATATCTTCTCCATAGCCACCGTGGGGTGTAATCTGAGTTGCGGGCACTGTCAGAACTATAGCATTTCTCAGTTATCGGGAGAGGAGATTGAGGGACGAGATCTTTCCCCCGAGAAGGTTGTATCGCAGGCCAAAATCGCAGGGTGCCTCAGCATTGCTTACACCTACACCGAGCCTACTATTTTCTTTGAATACGCTTATGCTACCTCAAAATTGGCTAAAAAGGATAATCTTAACAATATTTTTGTCACCAACGGATATATGAGTGAGGAGAGCCTCAAGGAAATCAATCCCTATCTTGATGCCGCTAATGTTGATTTGAAATCTTTCAGCGAGAATCACTACAGAAAGATATGTGGAGGCAGACTTAAGTTTGTACTTCAGATTCTGGAGCTTATGAAGGAGCTAGGAATCTGGCTGGAGGTAACTACCTTACTTATCCCTACCCTTAATGATTCCGAGAGTGAGCTAAAGAAAATAGCTGAATTTATACTCCACCTGGGCAGGGATACCCCCTGGCATGTTAGTCGCTTTTATCCATCTTACCGGATGATGGATCTTCCTCCTACTTCGCTCGAGACCCTTCATCGGGCCCGCCAGATAGGCCTGGATGCAGGCCTGAGGTATGTTTACACCGGAAATGTTCCCGGTGATGAAGGGGAGAATACTTACTGCTATCAGTGCAGGCGAGCAATAATTGTGCGCTATGGTTACCATATTAAGGCCAATCATATCCAGAGGGGTCTGTGTGAATACTGCAAGGCCAAAATCGACGGAGTAGGACTCCAGAGCAGGATTATATAAATGAATTACCAGACCAGTATTGGCTTAGAGGTTCATGTGCAGCTTTTGACCCGGAGCAAACTCTTTTGCGGCTGCAGCACCCAATTTGGGAGCTCTCCTAACTCTCAAACCTGCCCCGTATGCTTAGGGCTGCCCGGAGTACTTCCCAGCATCAACAAAAAGGCTGTAGAGCGTACCATCTTGACAGCTCTAGCCCTTGGTTGTAAAGTCAGCCCTTTCTCAAGATTTGCCAGGAAGAACTACTACTATCCAGACCTTCCCAAGAACTTTCAAATCTCCCAATACGATGAGCCTCTAGCTAAAGATGGGTATCTCGAATTTGAATTAGATGGGAAACATCGGCGGGTGAGAATCCAGAGGGTGCATCTGGAGGAAGACGCCGGGAAAATTATCCATGGAGAGGATATACAAAACCCTGAAGACAAAGATTCCAGCTTCATTGACTACAATCGCACAGGCATCCCTTTGATGGAGATTGTCAGCTACCCCGAGATTCACTCTCCTGAAGAAGCCTACCAGTATCTTGTTAATCTAAAAAGAGTCCTGGGGTATCTTGAAGTGAGCGATTGCAATATGGAGGAAGGTTCTCTTCGCTGTGATGCTAACATCTCCCTGGCTCCCAAAGGGGCTAGATTAGGAGTTAAGACAGAACTTAAAAACATGAACTCCTTTAAGGAAATAAGGGAGGGGTTAAGCTCTGAGATAGAAAGACAGGCTGCTCTTCTGGATAAGGGGGAAAAGGTCCCTCAGGAAACCCGGCTCTGGGATCCTCATGAGCAGGCGACTATCCCCATGCGGGGTAAGGAGGAAGCCCATGACTATCGTTACTTTCCCGAGCCGGATCTTCTTCCTCTCAAGGTTTCTCAAGAATGGATAAGATCTGTCAAAGAGGCTGTTGTGGAGCTTCCTTTTCATCGCTATCAAAGATTCATTTCCCAGTACCATCTTCCTGTCTACGATGCAAGTGTCCTTACCGACTCAAGAGAACTAGCCGATTATTTTGAAGAATGTGTTAGAAATTTCCTCCACCCTAAAGTAGTGAGCAATTGGATTATGGGAGAGTTTCTTCGATTAGTCAAGAAAGAGACAGAATCCCTCCGGAAGATAAAGATGAAACCTTTCATGCTGGCTCATCTCCTTGAAGAGGTGCAAAAGGGTGTAATTAGCGGAAAATTGGCTAAGGAAGTTTTTCAAAAAATGTTCAAAAGCGGCAGGCCCGCAGAAGAGATAATCCGTCAGGAAAAACTGGGTCAGATTAGCAATGAAAAAGAGCTTGAGGAAATAATTCAGAGGGTAATGATGCAAAACTCAAAAGCGGTGGATGACTTTAAAAAGGGAAAGGACAAGGCGCTCATCTTTTTAGTAGGACAAGTTATGAGGGAAACTAAAGGACGAGCAAATCCTGACCTGGTCAACAGACTCTTGAAGGAGAAAATGGGAGTGAGGGAATGAGAAAAGATTTTCTTTCTATCTCTGATCTTACCAGAGAGGAAATTTTGGAACTATTTGAAAGGGCCGGTTATCTCAAGGGCCTTCTGGAGAAGGGGGAAATCTATCATCCCCTTCAGCGAAAGACTCTGGGAATGATCTTTCGAAAATCGTCCACTCGTACTCGCGTCTCTTTCGAAGTGGGCATGTATCAGCTAGGAGGACATGCAATTTTCCTTCCCTCTCAGGAGATGCAGCTTCAAAGAGGGGAAAGTATTGAAGATACAGGGAGGGTTCTGTCTAGATATGTTGACGGCATCCTCATCAGAACTTTTGATCAAAATGAGGTAGTGCGACTTGCCGCGGCGGCCACTATTCCTGTCATCAATGGTCTAACAGATCTTCTCCATCCCTGCCAGACCTTATCGGACTATTATACTCTCTGGCGAAGAGGGAAAAAATTGGAGGGATTGAAACTAACCTATCTAGGGGATGGTAACAATGTTTGTAACTCACTAATTCTAGGAGCAGCCAAACTGGGAGTTCGTATGACTGTTGCCAATCCCCCTGGCTATGGACCAGATAAAGAAATAATCAAGAAAGCCAAAGCATTGGGCCAGATTACCCTCCTTAAGGATCCTCTTGAGGCAGCAAAGGAGGCTGATGTTCTTTACACCGATGTCTGGACAAGCATGGGAAAAGAAAATGAGCAAGAGTCCCGCAGGAGGGTCTTTAAGCCGTATCAGCTTAACTCTACTTTATTAGGGCAAGCGAGAAAAGATGTCTTGGTTATGCATTGTCTCCCTGCCCATCGGGGAGAGGAGATTACCTCCGAAGTTATGGACGGTGAAAGCAGCATCGTTTTCGAGCAAGCTGGGAACCGCCTTCATTTTCAGAAAGCCCTTCTAGCAAAACTAATGAGCTAAAGAGAGTGTAAAAATAAAGTACCATAGTCTTCATTCCTGGAAGGTAAGTGCGAAAAGAGCCGTCCAGATCCAATGCCAACTAAAAAAGAGGATCTGCCTCAATAACAGATTTGGAGACATAAGAAAGGTAGCGGGAGCTGACGTAAGCTATTTTAGGGGAAAGGCTGTTGGTGGGGTGGTAGTAATGGGATTTCCCCGGCTGGAAATTTTGGAAAAGAAGTTTTTTGTCTCCCAGGTAGTTTTCCCCTATATCCCTGGACTCCTTAGCTTCCGGGAGGCGCCTCTTCTTCTGGGGGCCTTGGCTAAAATAAGAAGAGAACCAGACATCATTTTATTTGACGGACAGGGAATAGCTCATCCCCGAAGAATGGGAATAGCCACCCACCTGGGACTGTTTTTGCAGAAACCAACTATTGGCTGTGCTAAGTCACTCCTGGTGGGGAAATATCTACATCCTGGAGGGAGGAAGGGAAGCTACAGCTTCCTTGAGGATAAAGGAGAGGTGATAGGGGCGGCGGTAAGAACCAGAAAAGAAAAAAAACCGGTCTTTGTCTCCCCTGGAGATGGGATTGACCTTATGACCTCTATCGAGATTGTCCTTCGATGCACAGGAAGATATCGGCTGCCCGAGCCTCTTCGGCAGGCTCATCTTTTGGTCAAGGAGATACGGGAGGAATTTGAGGAGAGGAGTGGCCAAGAGATACCTTCGAGGCTTTCCGAAGGAATCACCGAAGGTCATGTCCCTCGGTACACATATAAATACTTTAGCAGGAGAGAACCATGGAAAAGATAAAGAAAATAGTTCTGGCTTATTCAGGAGGACTGGATACCTCGGTAATTCTCTTGTGGCTAAAAGAGAAGTACAAGGCTGAGGTAATTACTTATACTGCCAATTTAGGACAGGGAGAGCGCCTGGATTTCATTGAGGAGAAGGCCAAAAGAACAGGAGCAACTAAGGTTTATGTGGAGGACGTTAGAGAGGAGTTTTGTAATGATTACGTTTTTCCTGCCCTTAAGGCAGGGGCCCTCTATGAGGACAGGTACCCCTTGGCTACCGCCCTGGCCAGACCCCTGATCACTAAAGGATTGGTAAAGACAGCGGAGGAGGAAGGAGCAGAGGCCATTGCTCACGGGTCCACCGGTAAAGGTAACGATCAGGTGAGATTCGAGTTAACCGCCAGGGCTCTAAATCCAGACCTTATCATCCTGGCTCCGGTGAGGGAATGGGAACTTGGATCTCGGGAGGAAGAGGTAAGATATGCCCAAAAGAGGAACATTCCTGTTGAGATCACAGAGGAGAAGCCCTATTCCCTGGATAGAAACCTCTGGGGGGTAAGTATCGAATGCGGCCCTCTGGAAGATCCCTGGAAAGAACCTCCCGCTGATGCCTATGAGATAACCTCCTCTCCTGAGGAAGCTCCCGATAAGACAGCCTATATAGAGATTGAATTCCGGCAAGGGATCCCTATTAAGCTGAACGGGAAAACCTTGCCCCCTCACCTCCTCATCGAAGAGCTGAACCGAATAGGGGGAGAGAACGGGGTAGGAAGAATAGATATGGTGGAAAATAGACTGGTGGGAATAAAATCTAGAGAGATCTATGAGGCCCCTGCGGCGGTTATCCTCCATGCGGCTCACCATGAACTGGAGAAACTCAACCTGGACAAGGACACTTTTCATTTCAAGGGAAACATCGCTTCCAAGTACGCTGAACTAGTCTATAATGGCCTGTGGCTTTCTCCTCTTCGTCAGGCTCTGGACAGCTTCGTAGATCAAACCCAAGAATTCATCAGCGGAAAGATTAGGGTAAAGCTGTATAAAGGCATGTGTCAGGTAGCAGGAAGAGAATCACCCTACTCTCTCTATGAGAAGAGATTGGCTACCTATACTGAGGAAGACATCTTCGATCAGAAAGCCTCCAAGGGATTTATAGAAATATGGGGCCTTCCCTTGAAGACATTGGCCCGATTAAGAAAAATCCAGAAAGAACAAAAGTAAGGGGGACAGCCTATGATTCCACGCTATACCCTGCCCCGTATGGGGAAGATATGGAAAGAGGAGGAAAAGTTTGCCCTGTGGCTCAAAATCGAGATTCTTGCCTGTGAAGCCTGGGCAGAGTTAGGAGAAATTCCCCGGGATGCCCTGATCAGGATAAAGGAAAGGGCCAACTTTGACATTGACAGAATAAAAGAAATCGAGAAGGAGGTAAAACATGATGTGGTGGCCTTCCTTACCAATTTAGCTGAATCCATTGGTGCGGAGGCTCGTTATGTTCATTTCGGGCTTACTTCTTCCGATATTCTGGATACGAGCCTGGCCCTGCAGATGAAGAGGGCGGGAGAAATCATTATTGAAGATCTGGAAAGGCTGGCTGAGCTCTTGAAAAAAAAAGCGGCCCAATATAAGGATATCCCTATGATGGGGAGAACCCACGGAATACATGCAGAACCTGTAACTTTAGGCCTGAAACTTGCTTTATGGTTTGAGGAAACCAACCGGAATCTTGAGCGAATGAGGCAGGCTACGGAGCAAATTGCTTGTGGTAAGATTTCAGGAGCGGTAGGAACCTATGCTTATCTGAACCCCCGGGTGGAGGAGTACGTATGCCAGAAACTGGATCTTATCCCTGCTCCAGTATCCAGTCAAATCATCTCGCGAGATCGCCATGCCCAGTATTTATCTACCTTGGCCCTTATTGCCTCTTCCCTGGATAAATTCTGTCTGGAGATTCGACTCCTTCAGCGTACAGAGACCAGAGAACTGGAAGAACCATTTACCAGAGGCCAGAAAGGCTCCTCAGCTATGCCCCATAAGCGTAATCCCATCCTCTCGGAGCGAATTTGCGGGTTGGCCCGCCTGGTAAGAAGTAACGCTCAGGCCTCTCTCGAGAATATTCCCCTGTGGGGAGAGAGAGACATTTCTCACTCCTCCGTGGAAAGAACAATTATCCCTGACACCACCATCCTGGTTGATTACATGCTGGAAAAGTTCATCCAGATCCTGGATGCTCTTTCCATTTATGAGGAAAACATGAAAGCAAATTTGGAGATGACGGGAGGGCTAATCTTTTCCGAAGGCATCCTCCTTAAACTGGTAAAGAAGGGGGTTTCCCGTGAAGAGGCTTACCGGATGGTACAAAGAAACGCTATGAGGGCCTGGGAGGAAAATAGGGATTTCCAGGAGCTGGTGAGAAAAGATTCTGAAATAGCCAATTACCTGAATGAGGAGGAAATCAAATCCATATTTAGCCTGAAGCATCACCTCAGGTGGGGAAATAAGATCCTGGAAAGATTGGGAATTTCACCTGGCGAGAGTGAGGAATGAGCACCTTCGTTCATCCTACAGCTCTGGTTGATCCAAAGAGCGACTTGGACGATGAAGTAAAAGTGGGTCCCTATTCTATAATCGGTGGCCAGGTTAAAATAGGAAAAGGAACCATCATCGGTCCTCAGGCCCTGATAGAGGGCTGGACCAGGATCGGCAAAAGATGCACCATTGGCAAAGGTGTGGTTATAGGAACTCTGCCCCAGGATACAAGTTTTGAAGGGAAAAGGAGCTTTGTGGAAATCGGAGATGGGAATCTCATTCGAGAATACACCACTATTCACCGGGGTAGTAAAGCTGAGAGCGTAACCAGAATAGGCAATGAAACCTTTTTGATGGCTTACTCTCACATCGCCCACAACTGCATCGTAGAAGACGAAGTGGTGATTGCCAATATGGGTACCCTGGCTGGATATGTTACTTTGGAGAAAAGGGTTATGATTGGAGGTCTTTCAGCTATACACCAATACGTCAAGGTGGGAGCCTACTCTATCGTTGGAGGATGCTCTAAAGTCGTTAAGGATGTCCCTCCTTATACCAGAGCAGATGGTCATCCGGCTACTCTTTGGGGACTTAATACCGTGGGACTGCGCCGAGCTAATTTCTCTCCCCAGAAAAGACAGCTCTTAAAGAGAGCCTATAGAATTCTTTTTCGATCAGATTTGAACACTTCTCAGGCCATAAGCGAGATAGAAAACGAGCTAGAACTAATCCCTGAGATCCGCCATTTATGTCAGTTTATCAAGAATTCAGAGAGAGGGATCTGTAAGGAAAAGAGGAATGTGGCCCTATGACCTTAGCCCAAGCTACGATCCTGGGTGTCCTGCAGGGGCTAACTGAATTTCTTCCCGTCAGCAGCTCGGGCCATCTGGTCATTATGCAGCACTATCTGGGACTGAGACATCCCCTGCTGCTATTTGACATCGTCCTGCACACCGGTACCCTGGCTGCCGTCTTTTTCTATTTCCGCAAGGATATTTTTGGGCTGGCCCTATCCCTTACGAGGTCCACTCAAAAAAAATCTCGGCAAGTTTTGCAGCGTAAACTCTTCTATCTTATCCTGCTGGGAACCGTACCTATCGCTCTAGTAGGAGGACTGCTCAGGGCGAGAGTAGAGAAATTATTCGCAAATATTCCCCTGACTTCTTTTCTTCTTCTGGTCACTGGAACTCTTCTCTGGACTAGCGAGAGAGCCGCCAGCTACGACAAGGGAATAGAGAAAGTAGGGATCCTGGATGCGCTCTTCATAGGAGTAATGCAAGCAGCAGCTATCCTGCCGGGAATCTCCCGCTCTGGAGCTACTATCTCAGCAGGTCTTTTTAGAGGAACCAGCAAGGAATTCGCCTTTCGCTACTCTTTCCTCCTCTCTATTCCTGCCATTCTGGGAGCTCTGGTGATTGAGGCAAAAGATGCACTTTTGGAGAAAAGTCTTCCCAGTGCGCCTATTCCCTGGTTGACAGGAGTCTTAGCAGCTTTTCTGGTAGGATATTTTGCCCTTATCGTCCTTAGAAGGGCCCTGGTGGAAAGAAAGCTCTCCTGGTTTTCCTATTACTGTTGGGCACTGGGAGGAATCTCTCTCTCTTTTGCATTAATCTAAGCTACGGAGGTAAAACTATGGAAAAGCTTACAGGAAAGAAAGTGGTAATGATCATTGCGGAGAAGAACTTTCGTGATGAGGAACTGCTGGAGCCCAAGAAGATCCTGGAAGAGGAGGGAGCCAGTGTCACCCTGTCCTCCACCGCTTTGAGAACCGCTACAGGCATGTTCGGAGCTAAAGTTACGCCAGACATACTGGTAAGTGAGGTCAAGGTGGATGAGTACGATGCCATCATCTTTGTAGGGGGTGCGGGAGCCAGTCAGTATTGGAATGATTCCACCGCTTATAGTATCGCCGGGGAGACTGTCCAGAAGAACAAGATCCTCTGTGCTATCTGCATTGCTCCGGTAACCTTAGCCAATGCCGGGGTTCTCTCGGGGAAGAAAACTACTGTATGGGAATCGGAGCGGGCAAAACTGGAAGCTAAAGGGGCTTCCTATACCAGAAATCCAGTGGAGATTGCCGGTAAAATCATCACCGCAAGTGGGCCCCAGGCAGCCCAGGAATTTGGCAGAGCCATAGTTAGAGCCCTCGCCAGCAGTGGCCAGTGAAGACAGTGCTCTGAGTGAAGGGCCCTCTTCCTGCAGCGAGAAGACCGGAAAGATCCGTGCAAATAGCATCCGCAGTAATAGAGGGGAAGTCCTGAGATTTTTCTTGACAAATGGAGAGGAGCAATTATAATTTATTCGACTTGGTAGTCCTGGATTTCATCAATCCTTAAGACACAAGAGAGGAAGAGATTTTACCAGGCGATAATCGCTTAAAGGAAGTCGGCCTTAAAGAAGAAAAAGCTATTCTAGTTGCCGTGCGAGGGCATAATTTAAAATTTCAACCTGCTGAGAGCTGGACGGTTGATGATTCCATCCAAGAGCTTACCTCTCTGACAGAGACTGCTGGTGCCCAGGTCCTAACCCGAATTATCCAAACACGTCCCCTGCCGGATAGCACTTACTATGTAGGAAAGGGGAAAGCGGCTGAACTGGCTAATTTAGTAAAGGAGGCTGGGGCAGATCTGGTTATCTTTGATGATGATCTCAGACCATCTCAACAGCGAAATCTGGAAGATAAAATAGGGGTTAAGATCATCGATAGGACCCAACTCATCCTGGATATCTTCGCCCAGAGAGCTCACTCGGCATCGGGTAAGATACAGGTGGAGCTGGCCCAGCTAAGCTATCTTTTGCCGCGTCTCATAGGAAAAGGGATTACCCTCTCCCGTCTGGGAGGAGGGATAGGTACCAGAGGACCCGGGGAAACAAAACTGGAGGTTGATCGCCGAAGAATCAAGGAAAGAATTACTAAATTAAAGGGGAAAATAGGAAAGCTTGATCGACAAAGGGAGGTTCTACGCAAGGAAAGAAGGAGGAAATCTTGCCCTGTAGCCGCCATCGTAGGCTACACCAATGCAGGTAAATCAACCCTCCTCAATACCCTCACTGAAGCCAAGGTGATGGTGGATGATAAGTTATTTTCCACTCTGGATCCAACTACCCGAAAGATAACCCTACCCAACCACGAGACTATCCTTCTCACCGACACAGTAGGATTCATCAATAAACTACCTCATGGTCTAATTGCCTCTTTCTACGCCACTTTAAAGGAGGTAAAGGAAGCGGATATTCTCATCAACGTTTTAGACGCCTCTCATCCCAAACTTGGAGAAGTAAACAAAGCCACTCACTCTGTCTTGAAGGAACTTAAAGTAACTGATAAGCCCATCATTAATGTCCTCAATAAAATAGATCTGGTAGAGAATGGATACCTTATCTCCCGCCTACAGAGAAGCCTGGACTCGAGTGTCACTATCTCAGCTCTTAAGGGAGAAGGGCTGGATAAGCTTATCCAGAAAATTGTCGAGCTTCTCGATGAAGAGAGAATCACTACTGAATTTGTCTTTCCCTATGAGAGGAGTGATCTCATTTCTCTCATTTTTTCCCAAGGCGAGATCCTTGATAAGGAATACCTTGAAGATAAAACCGTCCTTAGAGCAAGGATAAGTAGATCTTTGGCTGGGAGGCTGGCGAAATACGAGAGGAAATAAACAATGAAGGTAGCCGTTGGCGCGGACCATGCGGGATACCAGCTTAAGGAGGAAATAAAGAATCTCCTGAAGAAAAAAGGAATTGATTATTGCGACTTTGGTACTCATAGTTCCCAAAACGTAAAAGATGATTATCCTGATTATGCTATAAAAGTAGCCGAGGCAGTGGCTGGAGGCAGTTGCCAAAGAGGAATTCTCATTTGCGGAGCCGGCGTAGGAATGGGAATGGCAGCCAACAAAGTCCCCGGGGTAAGAGCAGCACCCTGCTATGATACCCTCACTGCACGTCTCGCCCGTCAGCATAATGATTCTAATGTTTTAGCCCTGGGGGCTCGAATAACGGACAAGGAGCTAGCCAAAAAAATTGTAGAAGAATGGTTGAAAACAGAATTTGAAGGAGGAAGACATAAAAGAAGGGTGGAAAAGATTACCCAAATAGAGAAAAAGTATTGGAGGCTGGTATAAGTGGGACAAACATGGATAGTGGCAGCTCTCCTGATCATATGTGTGGGGCTGTCGGCTTTCTTCTCGGGATCTGAAATCGCCCTATCTTCTATCGACAAACTCACCCTGAAAAGGCTCATCAAAGAGGACAAAAAAAGAGGACGTCGCATTGAATATCTTCTTATGCATCCATCCCGCTGGCTCATCACCATTCTTATTGGAAACAACCTGGTTAACGTAGCGGCGGCTAGTTTGGCCACCCTTATGGTAATGGGAATAGTTCAGGGAGCCCCCGGCAGGGCCGTAGCCATTGTTACCGGAGTAATGACCTTCGTTCTCCTGGTCTTTGGGGAGATAACCCCGAAGAGATACTGTCAACAGCATGCCAAGATAATTGTTCCAAAGATAGCTGGCCCCGTTCTTCTCCTTTGCCGGGTCTTTAGCCCCCTGATAGGGGGGCTAAACCTGCTCACTCAGGGGATTCTCAAGGTTGCTCAAAATAAGGAGGTAAAAAGGAGCTGGCTTATTACGGAAAGGGAAATTCATGCCCTGATTGATATTGGACAGGAAGAGGGAGCTCTGGAAGAGCGAGAGGAGAAATTGGTACACGGTGCTCTAGAATTTGATGAAACTCAGGCCAGGGAAATTATGGTTCCCCGCACCAAGATAGTCTGCGTCGAACAGGAGACCAAGGTTTCAGCACTAATAGACCTTATCAAAAGGGTTGGTTATTCCAGAATACCGGTCTATGAGGGAAAAATTGATAGTATGGTGGGAGTAGCGTACGCTAAGGACATCCTCAGCCTTATTCCCAGGGTAAATGAGAGTCTAAGAGTGAAACAGATCATGCGCCCCGTCCTTTTTGTTCCCTATACCACTCGCCTCAGTGAGGTATTCAGAAAAATGCAGAGGGAGAGAACGCATCTAGTCATTATTGTGGATGAGTACGGAGGAGTGGACGGGATGCTGACCATTGAGGATCTAGTGGAGGAAATTGTGGGGGAAATCCAGGATGAGTATGATCTAGAAAAAGATGAAAAGATCAAAACTCTCAAGGATGGCTCTGCTCTGGTAGAAGGGGATACTGACATCGATGAGATCAACGAAAAACTGGATACAGAGTTTCCGGAAAAAACAGCCGCCTTTGAGTCTATAGGGGGATTCATAGTCAATAAGCTGGGAAGAATCCCTCAAAATGGAGAGACCATTGAGTTCGGTAATTCAAGACTCTCGGTGGTAGAAGCAGATGAGAGACGGATAAAGAAGATAAAGATATGGAAGAGGGGGGAGGAAAAAGAGGAAAAAGCATGATGAGAACTCTGAGGACTTACTTCATCACCGGTCTGATTACTCTTTTGCCTCTCCTCATCACTGTCATTATTCTGGTCTATGTCTTCCACAGATTGGATGCCTTTCTAACCCGCCTGGTTCCTCTATTTGTTCCCAGCCTAATACCTCCTTTCTTAATGGAGAGGGCTGGGGGATTGATTGCGGTGGGAGTTAAAATAGCAAGTCTTCTCATCATTATAGGAGTTATTACCCTGTTCGGTTTTTTTACCAGCCAGGTGGTGGGAAGAAGAATTCTCGACTTTACCGAGAGAAGATTATTTTTCCATATTCCCCTTATCTCCACTATTTACCGGACCATCAAAGAAATCAACGATGTTCTATTCAGTGGGAGAAAGTATATTTTCAAAAGAGTAGTAATGGTTGAGTATCCCCGCCCGGGGATCTACTCTATTGGCTTTGTTACCGCTGAGACTCCTATGGCGGACGGAGGGGAAGATGCTTCGGAGAAAATGCTCAGCGTTTTTATCCCTACCACTCCCAATCCTACCTCCGGGTACCTGGCCTTAATCCCGGAGAAAAATACCACATCCCTACCTATCCGAATAGAAAGCGCCTTTAAGCTGGTTATCTCAGGTGGTGCTCTGGCTCCCCAATATAGGGACGAACTCAAGGAAGGCCGCAGGAGTCTCGAAGATCATGCAAAATCCCGGGGCTCCACCCTAGAATCTCCCCATGATTGAAATCAGAGTTGCAAGCTTCGGGGCAAAAGAAAGAACAAGTAAGCTCTTCAAAGAGCTTATTCGGACCCGGAAAACCAACAACTTCGGTAATATTCTCTATATCACCCCCACGTCGAAAAAGCTAAGATTTTCCATAAGAGAATTTGAAAGACTCGCCCTACAAAGGTTTCCCGCCGTTATCCCACCGGATTTTTTTACTTTAAATACACTTGCATCCTCATACCATTTTACCGGGAGACTTGCTACCGATATCACAAAGCATATCATCATAGAAAAGCTCATGGCAAAGAATCCTGGTACTTTTGGAGTCCCCTCCACTGGCCTTGTTAATCAGGTGTCAAAATTTATAAAAGAGATAAAAACCTATAGCCCTTACAGAAGTCCTGCCCAGCTTAAACTCGATACTAAGATTGTCCGAAATTCCTCTGTGCAGGAGAAAGCCCTCAAGCTCATTAATCTATACTCCGCGTATTCCAGATTGCTCAAGAAAGCCGGGCTCGTAGATCCAGAGGATATTATGAAGAGGGCTTTCCTCACCCTGAGCAAATCAAAAGACCCCTGCAAGAAAATACTTATTTTAGATGGCTTCTATGATATCACTTCTGTCGAAGAGATGCTAATAAGAGAGCTTATCAAAAAGGCGGACAAGACCATCGCCTTAGTCTGGGATGGCGAGGAAGAAATCTACGCTATCCCCAGAGTTTTTGAGGAAAAACTAGAAACTATGCAAGATTACGAAATTATCAAAGAACCCTTCAAAGAAGAGAGTCCCCAGATAGAGAGTTCTGCTTACAAAACAAGGGAAGAAGAACTGGAAAGTATTGCAAGAAAGATAAAGGATCTAAAAACCATCCATCCGGAAATTCCTCTTAATAAGATCTTCGTTACTTTTCCTGCAATGGAAAATTGTAGTCTCTATGTTCCCAGGATATTTGAAAAATACGGTATCCAGTTTAGCCTCTCCCCTGGCTACTCACTTCAGTCGGCTCCTCCCATAACTGCGATCATTAGCCTGCTTGAGACAATCTACAGGGAATACCCCAGGGACAAGTTCCTGGGCACTCTCCGCTCGCCATATTTTAGACTTTTGAGCGAAGAAGACTTTGCTCATCTCTCTCGTATCTCTCTCAAAGCAGGTGTTGTGGGAGGAGTAAGAAGTTGGAAAGATGGATTCAAGATCTATATGCACTGGCTAGGGAATAAGAGGAGCCATGAAGACAGCTCTCGACTATCAAGGAAAGATATCCAGTCAATAAAACTTAAGACCCAGAAAATCTTCAAGAAACTCGGCCATTTTAGAACAAGACATTCTCTGGTTGAATTTGTAAGCCTACTTAAGGAACTCCTCGATTGGATCGGATTAAAGGAGAAAATCAAGGAAGAGAAAGGTGAATTAAGAGATAGGGATGATAAAGCACTCAAGAGTTTCTTATGTGTCCTTGATGAGATCGTGACCGCCGAGAAAGTGTGGCCCGGGGAAAAGGGGAAAATTTCCCTTGAAAAATTTATAAAGATTCTCAAGACGAGCGCAGCAAATACTGAATATATTCGTAAGGGGAAGGAATTTGAAGGGGTCCAGATACTCGGGTACCTTGAGACAAGAGGTCTCGATCCGGATGTACTCTTCTTTGGAGGACTTACTGATGAGGATCTACCCGGAACACATTACCAGGACATGTTCTTGCCTGATAGTTTAAGACAAAGGTGGTCTCTACCCACACCTGACGACATTGTCCAGCGTAAGAAACTTCATTATCACAGATTGATAAAATCGGCAAAGAGAAAAGTATTCCTGAGTTATCCACTTACGGTGGATGAAGCCCTGGTGGCTCCCACACCGTTTATGGACGATAAATTTAAAGTGAGGAAACCAGAAAGATTTCCCAAAAACATAATTTACAGTGAGGAAGATCGGGAGAGGCTCAAAAAATCAACCCCTCGCTTAAGAAAGTCGATTAGTTTTCCCGACTCCTCATCCACTGAGAGGATTCTATCAATTTATGTTACCGACCTGGAGAAATTCGCAAGATGCCCATTTCAATATTATGTGGAAAAGACGCTGGGGATAGAACCTGTTGAAGAGCCAACCGAATATATGAGTGGAGTGGATTACGGGCGTATTGTACACGATATTATGAAAGTACTGTATGAGAGAATAAAAAGCCATCCCGCTCACTTTAAGAAGTCCTTCGAATATGCGCTGGAAAGTGTCTTAAAGAACCTTCGCATCGGCGAATTCTGGCAAGAAGTGATAAGGAATCGACTTAATTTGATGAGAGATGACCTCCTCCATTGTGATGAGGAGCTGAAAAGAGACGGATTTCGCCCAACATATATGGAATTATCACAAAGGATATCCTTTAAGAGTAACGGACAAAAAATCATATTGAAGGGGAGGCTCGATCGGGTAGATGTCTCGAAGCGAGGGTTTATGGTGATTGATTACAAGACAGGCAAGGCTCCTACAAAAGCTGATCTTGAAAAGGGTCTGCATCTTCAGATCCCCATCTATGCCTGGATGCTGAAAAAACATTTAAGGATACCTCCCTCAGGTGGTCTTATATACACCCTTAATATGGAAAAGGGCTTCAGGACAGTTACTTTATTTACTGAAGGCGATGCAGACGAAGTTATATCCACAAGCATAAGTTTTGTGAAGCAATATAGCTCAATGCTAAAAGAAGGTAGTTTTCCAAAGAACCAAAAGCCTAATAACTGTAGAAACTGTCACTGCAAATTTGTATGTGAAAACTTTGAGGGATAGGGATGGAAAGAGAAGAGGCACTCAATCCTGGAAAATCGGTATTTGTATCTGCACCGGCTGGTTCGGGTAAAACACAACTTTTGGCTGAACGATACGTCACTCTCCTGGAGCAAAACCTGAAAAATAAGAGACTGCAGGAATATTCAGAAAAATTTGCAGGCAGATCACTCATTACAGAAAATATTCTCTCCATTACCTTCACCCGAAAGGCAGCGTTCGAGATGCGAGAAAGAGTGTTTGAATTACTCCTGGGATCCAAATCAGAAGAACTTAGAAAAATTGGCAGGGATCTTTTGGAACATCCAGAAAGAATACGTATTTCCACCATTCATTCCTTCTGTCATAGTCTTCTCAGACGCTTCTCACTCGAGGCCGGGGTTGATCCAGAGTTTAACATTATAGGAGGGTGGGCAGCAGAATCGCTTTCCCTGGAGGCAATAGATGCGGCAATCAGGAATATTATAGAGCGGGACATTGGTGTGAGGAAAAAGCTACAAGCTTCCCTTGCCAGGCTAAGGGTAAGAAAACTCATTGAAAACATATCAGCCATTACAAAGAAACTACCAATCACAGATCCTGCTTTCGCCAGGTGGCAAGGGGAGAGGAACCAAATATACTTTGAGATTTTCAAACTTGCCGTTGATATATTAAAAAAGAACAAAAAAGAAGAGGGTTGCCTTGAATATCACGATCTAGAGGTGGAAACACTTAAACTTCTAAGGGAAAACCCGGAATGGCTCAACATCCTTTATGCTTTCAACTCTCAGATACAGCACATTCTAGTGGATGAGTTTCAGGATACAAATTTTTATCAGTGGCGAATTATCTATGCCCTTATTGAGGATTGGGTATCGGGCAGTGGAATAGCAAATGAGATGTTCGCTCAACCTACACTTTTTCTGGTTGGAGATGAAGAGCAGTCAATATACCTCTTTCGGGGAGCGGATATGCAGCTCTTCAGAGAGGCGAGCCGGATGATGGAGGAAAATTTTGGAAGGGAAAGCCGATATGTTTATTATAGACCAGACGAAAATTACAGAAGTCTAGATGCTGTCATAAATTTTGCAAATTCCCTTTTCCAAAAAGTTATGAGTGGCTCCAGAGAAGATAATTTAAAAACAAGCTATATTCGATTCAAAAAAGGGCGTAAAGACAAACAAAAAGGAGAAGTAGGCATCTTGCTTTCGAAATCCTGCAAGAAAATCGGTGTCCAACAGATGAGAGAATTGGATGCCGAGATCATGGGAGGAAAAATTCAATCTATAGTGGGTAAACTCTTAATATTCGACAAAGAGAAAGGGGAAACCCTTCCCTGCCAATGGGAGAATGTAGCAGTACTTCTAAGAGACAGGAATTCTCTCCCGCAAATTGAGGCAGTATTCAAACGTCGAAATATTCCCTATGTGGTTATAGGTAGCAAGGGACTTTTTGAAACTCCGGAAGTGAGATTACTTTATGCAATCTTAAAGTTCCTCCGAGACCCCACTGATGATCTCTCATTTTTGAGCCTACTTTTTTCCCCTTGCTCGTATCTTTCAAGTAAAGAGGTAAATCTAATTGCCAGAGCACCAGGCTTTACTCTTCTCAGGCGGTTCGAAGCTACAAAACTTTCTGGAAAAGAGGAGGAAAAGAGAAGTCGCCTGCTTTTCCTGATTAATAACTGGGAGATGCTTGCCTTTCGCTCTTCCACCGTAGAGGTTTTAGAAAAAGTGCTCCTGGATCTTAAAATTTGGAATATTTACTCCTCGGATGGGGAGGCGGCAAACATAAAGAAATTTCTCTGGATGGTTCAGGTACTTGAGTCAGAAGGATTGACTTTATGGAATATTGCCGGAGAGATTGCTCAGTTTTCCCGAAGAGGTGATGAGGAAAAAGGCCAGATAGAAGTGGAGGGAACAAACGCAGTCAATATACTCACTATTCACGGAGCAAAGGGATTGGAATTCCCCATTGTCTTTATTTCAAGAATTCATGAGGCATTGCCGGATAAAAGAACCGGGATATTCGTTGATGAAGCCGGAGAATACGTTTCAGTTACGTTGAGCGAGGGCAAAAAGGAGGAGAGTGAGCGGATCAAATGGATGAGGCAAAAATACAAT
>JAUVZN010000041.1 GCA_030602545.1 Candidatus Aerophobota bacterium | reverse complement strand
CGTCTGTGGGGAATGGGAGAATTCGGCTGACAAAAATAAGGAAGCTAAAAAAGAAAAGGGAGGAAGAGTGTGAATATAACCAGAAGCAGCTCTCCGGGTATAAGAGCAATTGAGGATGTATATGAGGAGATTGAAAGAGTTGTGGGTGAAGAAGGTATTACAAGTGAGGCTTGTGATCGAGCGTGCTATACCCGTGATTGGGGTCCATTGCCAACTTCTCAGGAATATTTACCTGACCTGGTGGTTAGACCCAGGACAACGGAGGAGGTCTCCGAGATAGTTAGGCTAGCCAACAAGTACAGGATACCCGTTGTTCCTCGGGGGGGTGCAACCAGCATGCAGGGAGGCTGTGTTCCCTTGAAAGGGGGAATTGTCATTGACACCTCTACCATGAACAAAATACTGGAGATAGACGAGGATAGCAGATTAGTTAGAGTGCAGACAGGGCTGCTAATTAGAGATCTCAATGAAGAGCTTGAGAAAAGAGGGCTCTATTATGGTGACAGACCCGCCTCTTGGATAAGAACGACGGTGGGGGGAAGGATATCTGTGAATGGAGGAGGAGCTTTTGGTCCAAGATGGGGAAGAGCTATTGATCAAGTGATATCCCTGGAGGTAGTACTGCCCACAGGAGAAATTATAAAGACTGGATCTAAGGTCTACGAGCCGTCCGCCGGTTATGATCTTACCCGGCTGTTCCTGAGCAGTGAAGGGACATTGGGTGTGATAACAGAGGCTATCCTTAAAGTTTACCCAAAACCTGCCTGCAGAAAAGTTGATATGATCCTTTATCCCAAATGGGAAGGTATGATTAGGAATATAGGGAGGATGCTTCAAGCAGGCCTTGCCCCTGAGATAATGACATGCCATGATGGGACAAGGTATAGACACTACATTGAGAAAAAGTTGTTAGAGGAAGGGAGAGCAGTGCCAGAAGTTGCGCCAGATGTAGGTGGTATTCTCATAGGATTTGCTGGAAGAGAGGAATTGGTCGAGGCTCAACGAAAAACTATGGCTGAGGTCATCAAAGAAGATGATGGCAAATTGGGAGACCCGGAGGTGGCCAATCTCTGGTGGGAGACAAGACAGGGTATGCCTTTTAACCCCTGGCCGAAAACCCAGGAGAAAAAAAGATTTGCCACCATTGATTTCGCCGTCCCTATCGGAAAAATCGGCCCAGTATTTCGACTTTACCTCCAGCTTAGCAAAAAATACAAGTTGGAGATGTATGGAGGAGGTACTTTTCATAATGCTCCGGATATGTTCCCCACCCTTACTTTTGCCATGTTTATTGATCAGCGTGACCAGGCGGAGTATGAGAGATGGTTGAAGTATGTTGAGGAAATGGCACATGCGGCTATAGAAGCGGGGGGAACCATAGCCGGTATCTCTGGGGTAGGCTCAATAAAAGCACCATTTTTTAAAGATCAATATGATAGGTCTACATTTGAAGTGATTAGAAAGATTAAGAATGTGTTTGATCCTAACCACATCATGAATCCGGGGAAAAAATTCACCAGATAAGGAGAACTAGATGCAAAATTTAGAAAAATTTAGAGAGAAAATTTATGTTTGTAATCGGACCACAGACGGATACTGTCTTTACCGGTGTCCAGAATATAACCTGAAAGGCTTTGAGTCGTACGGGGCCAGGGGAAGAATGTACATAGCCAGAGGACTTTTGGAGGCTAGATTGGAAATTGATGCATCCCTTGTTGATCGAATTTCCACTTGTTTGAGCTGCGGCTACTGTACTCAAAGGTGTGCATTCGACCTTACCGAGATTTTTGAAACTCTAAAAGGGGATCTTGTGGATGCAGGAAAGGGTTTGGACAAATACCTTCAACTTGGAGAAAGCATAAAGGAGAATCACAATCCCTATTTCAAAAGGCAGAAAGATAGACTTGCGGGAATAGAGGAGAAAATAAAACCGACTAAGGGCGCGGAGCTTTTATATTTTACAGGATGTGCTTCAGCCTATCAATACCCCACTATAGCTCAGTCAACCTGTATGATTCTCAATGAACTTGGACCAAACTACCAGATTCTGGGGGAAGAGTGGTGCTGTGGATTTCCCCTCATAAGAACCGGGCAAGTAGGGCTAGCAAAAGAGATTGCTGAACATAACCTCGAGATTATCAGGGCTTCAGAGGCGAGCCAGGTGGTGTTTAGCTGTGCTGCTTGTTACAGAACATTTGCCAAAGACTACCCAGAAAGATTAGGATTAGAGGTCAATTTTAAGAGTTTCCATATAACTGAATTCCTCTCAAGGGAGTTTGAGAAGCACCAGCCAACATTTAAGGGAAAGCTGGAGGGGAAGGTGACCTATCATGACCCCTGTCATCTGGGTAGACATATGGGGATATATCAGCAGCCAAGGGATCTACTGCGAAATGTTCCCGGAGTAGATTTAGTTGAGATGGAAGAAAATAAAGAATCGGCCAGATGCTGTGGTGCGGGGGGAGAAGTGGTGAAGTTTGGCTATCCTGAGATAACTCTTGCATTGGCCAAGAAGAGAATCGAGGAGGCAGAAGCTTGTGGTGCTGAAATTATTGCCAGTACCTGCCCTTTCTGTTACGGAAATTTCAAGGATACGGTAAAAAATACCGGAGCAAAGTTGAAAGTGCAGGACATTACGGAAATAATTTCCCAGGTAATCTAACCTTAAAAAGCAGCCTAACTCGCTGGCTAGGTTTGCTCTTTAGCCAAAAGAATGTGGAACTTGACTTTTTGAAGAAAGCAGCTACCATTCACTCTGATCTTTGAAAATTAGTGCTTCACCCGCTAGCTCACAAAGCAAACAAGGTGGTCTTATGATCTCGACTCAGGATTCGATAAGTTCCACGGTATAATTGATATCTACTCTTCAGAAACAAGCACAGATCGCTAAATGTTTTTCTACCAGGGAATTGACCTAGAATGGATGGGATAATCTTTCCTCGGCAAAAGCTCAGTACCTGCGGCAGGAGTAGTCAGTTTTTTTGCTGATCGTTGTACTGGACAGGTAAGGGCAGGGTAGGTTCTCTAAGGAGCCGTCTGAACCCCAAGACACCGACTTTTTCCTCCAGGAAAGATGAGGTGAGCGCACATGCTGAAGCAGGGTCCAATCCACTGTCAGACCAAGGATAATGGGAAAACTCCAACTGCTGCGGAACTGCCAATGTAGCACGGGCTAGCGCGTAAGCTTTGACATAAAAAATAATACAGGGAGGTGGAAATGAGTAAGAAAGCTAGGCTAGGGGTGGTATTAGTAGTAGGGCTGTTATTTACAGGAATGGTGGTGAGTGGCGCTTTCGGGGCCAAGAAGTTGTCTCTCTTAACGGAAGAGGCATCACCCGAAGCTATGGACATTATGGACAGAACCGTTAAGGCTTATCAGGCCAAGCATCCTGATGTTCAGATCATTTCAGAATTTATCACCTGGGATGAGTTCTACCCCAGGATGATGGCCTCCATAGCTGCAGGGAATCCACCTGAGATCATCAAAACAGACGTTAACGAAACCAACGAGCTGGTAGTGAAGGGATGGCTTCTGCCCATGACGGACGTCATTGATCGGTTTGGAGCAGAGGACTTCATGGGGTATTCTCGCTGTGTTATCGATGGTAAGGATTGGACCCTACCGGTAGAATATGGCACGGATGTACTCTACTATCGCAAGGACTGGTTTACCAAAGCAGGCCTGGAGGCACCCAAGACCTGGAAGGATTGGCTAGAAGCTGCTAGCACTTTAACTGAAGATGTTAACGGTGATGGAATAATAGACAGGTGGGGCCAGGTTGTACCCATGAAGAGAACCCGCACCATCTCCGAGTTTTTCTTGAATCTCCTGTGGGGAAACGGTGCCACGATCATGGCTGAGGAAGAATATGAAGAGCTGGGGCCGGAAGACATTACTCTAGAGGATCCTAGAACCAAGGAAGCTTTGGTCTTCCTGAAAAAGCTCTATCATTACTCTCCTCCGGGATCTCCTACCTATTCCTGGGGGGAAATGCGAAATGTTTACTATACTGGTAAGGTAGCCATGACACAGTACGAGGGGCGAGTGCTTCATGAAACTCTTACATATGCACCGGAGATTGCCGCTGTCACCGGAGCTGTCTATATCCCTACTCCCACTGGAGAACCCGGACCCACTGCTGCCTCAGTAGGTGGTTATGTGGTGAGTAAAGGATGCAAGTACCCTGAAGAAGCCAAAGACTTTATTGCGTTTATGGCGACTGGCAAATGGTATGTAGAGTTTCTGCATTCGGTACCTGGCCACTATATTCCACCCATGAAGAGCATAGTCTGGTCAGACGAATACTGGGATCATCCCGTATTCAAGAAATACGGAGACATTATCAAGACTTTGATCGAAGCTAACGAAAGAGGAATTCCCCTCAACAGAGAGTGGCGTACTCCCAACCCGGTTACCTCAGAGATCATTGGAGGACTGGTACTTACCGACATGATTCAGGATTACATTGTCAAAGGAACACCTATTGATGAGGCGCTGAGTAAGTGCATCGAGGAGATCAAGGAGCACATGCCCAAATAGGTAAGTAGGCTGAGGGAGAGGAAGAATTGATTGATTTCTCATCAAAATCTTCCTCTCCCTTTGTGGGATAGAAGGGGTTAGAACCAAATAAATGAGAAAAGCAAGAAGTCATGGGGTGACGAGACGACGTTTTTCTTTGGAATCTCAGGAACGACGGTTAGGAATTATTCTCATATTGCCTATAGTGGTTCTAATGGCAGGATTTATCGCCTACCCCTTCGCTTATAATTTTTTGCTTGCCTTTAGTAGCAAACATCTACTCTCCCCCAGCATGAATTTTATTGGCCTAAAAAATTTCTTTGTGCTGGTGGGAAAGTCAGAATTTTGGCTTTCTTTAAAAAATCAGATCATCTGGGCATCAGCTACCGTCAGCCTGCAGCTAGTTCTAGGTATAGGTACGGCCTTGCTTTTGAACATGGAGTTTCGAGGGAGATCACTAGCTCGAACACTAATTCTTATCCCCTATGTAACTTCCCCGGTGGTGGTGGCTCTGGTATGGAAGTGGATGTTAAATGATGTCAATGGAATAATCAACTATTCCCTTATGACCACGGGGATTATCAAATCACCTATTACCTGGCTGGGCCTGGAGAGGTGGGCTATGCCTACCATTATTCTTATCGCTGCGTGGGAGTGGTTTCCTTTTGTCACCATCTGCGTTCTTGCTCGATTGCAAACCATTCCCCAGCAGATCTATGAAGCCGCCAGAGTGGATGGAAGCAGCAGCTGGCAGAGTTTCCTACATATCACTCTTCCCCAATTAAGTTCCGTCCTGTTTATTACCATTCTGCTTCGAGGCATCTGGATGTTCAACAAATTCGACATTATCTGGCTCCTTACCGGAGGAGGACCCGTGAGAGCCACGCAAACGCTCCCCATTCTCAGTTATTTCCAAATTTTCCACTCTTTTAAAATAGGCCTGGGAGCAGCTACCAATACATTTATGTTCTTATTTATGACCGGCGTGGCCATTATCTACTTTAAGGTCTATAAAGTGAGTGAAGAAGTCTGATGTATAGGAAGTGGCGGACAGCCAAGAAATTCTTGCTCTACTTTACCGTAGTCATTACCATGCTTTTTGTTATTTTTCCCTTTATCTGGATGGTATTAACTTCCATTAAACCAGTCGAGACCATCTTCGACATGCCTCCAGAGATCTTTCCCCGCCATCCCACTCTGGCTCATTACCAAAGACTCTTCCAGGTAACCCGCTTCCCCACCTATTTCAAGAACAGCCTCATTGTTACTCTCTCGGTGGTGGCTGTAACCATACTTATGTCTACCCTGGGTGCCTATAGTGTGACTCGATTCCGATACCGAGGACGAAGAGCGATAGCTTACTCATCTCTGTTTACCTATATGTTTCCTCCCATACTTTTGGCTATCCCCTTATTTGTCATTATGTCACGCCTTAGACTGAGTAATACTTACTATGGTTTAACCATAGCTCTTCTTACTCGCACTCTTCCCTTTTGCCTGTGGCTTTTGTGGGGATTTTTTAAAAGCATTCCCCTGGAGCTGGAAGAGGCTGCCATGATAGACGGGGCCAGTAGATTGCGAGCGTTTTGGAATGTTGTTCTACCCCTGGCCCTTCCTGGCATATCTGCTGCTGCCACCTTTGCTTTCATCCTCGCTTGGAACAACTACACCTACGCCTTTATTCTTATGCCCTCCGAGGAAATGAAGGTTCTAACGGTGGGAATCGCCCGCTTTGCTGCTGTCAAAGGAATTGAATGGGGCCTGATCATGAGCTCCACCTTCATCTTTGTCATACCCGCCCTTCTCTTCCTGGCATTGGTGCAACGAACCCTGATTAAAGGCTGGGGAGCCGGTGGGGTAAAGGGATAAAACTGTTATCTTCTTGCCAGTGGCGAACCCCAGAACCCAAGGTTAAAATTGGAGCATTAGGACTTTTCGCCCGCTCAGCAGAATCATATGCTAAGGGAGCGTATGTTTTTTGATACAGACATTTTTAATAAATCTACGGTAGGTAGAATAGTGTTAGAAAAAGATTTTGTTACAACGGATGTACTGGTAATAGGTAGTGGTATTACTGGACTTAGAGCTGGCCTGGCGGCAAAAAAGTACAATATTTCTGTACTCATAGCAACAAAAGGATGGGGAGCATCACCGTTCATTACCGCAATTAATGCTCCTTTAGGCCATTCTGATGAACGAGATAGTCCAGAGGTCTATTATCAAGATACTTTGCGTGGTGGGGTGTACCTTAATAACAAACAGCTAGTTAAGGTTCTTGCCTCTCAAGCTATACCTTCTATCAGGGAACTGGAAACTTTAGGGATGGAGTTTGATAAGGAAAATGGCCGCTACGCTCAAAGGCTCGTTTCAGGGGGTACATATCCTCGGGCTATCCACAAAAAAGATAGAGCTGGTAGCGAAATTGTAGACCTCCTAGGTAAAGAAGCAAAAAGACAAAAAATAAGAATTTTGTCTCCTGTTATGATAGTTAGAATAGCCAAAAAGGGTGGGAAAATAATAGGAGCTTTTGGGTTAGATATTAAAAATGGACGTTTTCTTATTATTAATGCTAAAGCTATTATACTAGCAACGGGAGGGATTGGGCGTCTTTATGAGTTTACAACCTATCCTAATGATATCACTGGGCAAGGAGTTGCTCTTGCATACCGGGCGGGGGCAGAATTGGTAGATATGGAATTCATACAGTTTGAGCCTACTGCGATTTTACATCCCAAACAATGTTATGGAATGCTTATTCCTACAGCTATGTTTGGCGATGGTGGAAAGTTAGTTAACGAAGATGGTGAAAGATTCATGTTAAATTCAAAATATGGAAGTGAGACAAAAGCTCAAAAGCACGAATTAGCTTTAGTTATAGCGAAGGAGGTAAGGGAAGGCAGGGGGGCGAAACACGGAGGAGTATACTTCAATGGTTCTACAATTGCCAATAAAACTATGGAAACTTATCCATTCCATTTTCAAAAACTCCTCTCAGCCGGATTTGATTTAAGAAGAGATTCTGTAGAAGTTGGTCCAGCCGCCCATAGTTCAATAGGTGGTGTCAAAATTGATGAGGGGTGTAGAACTAACATAAAAGGTCTATTTGCTGGAGGTGAAATAGTAGGCGGTGTCCATGGAGCCAATCGAATCGCAGGCAATGGAGCTACTGAGGCTATAGTGTTCGGTAAAATATCTGGAGAAAGTGCTGGGGAATATGTGAGAGAAAACGGTCTTCAAAAAATATCCAAGGATGAAATTCTTTTTGAAGAAGAGCATCTCCGAAAGATGATAGATACAGCAGATTCAAATAGGCTAACTCCGAGTACCATTAGATCAAAATTGCAAAAGGAGGTATCGAGGGCTGGCGGGCTAGTTCGTAGTGCTAAAACTTTGGAAAGAGGAATAGGTAAAGTTGAACAGATTAAGGAAAAAAGAGCCAAATTACTGAAAGCACCCAATATGAGAGAATTAATACAATGTTTAGAAATTGATAGTATGTTGATGCTGGCTGAAGCGGTACTTAAAGCAGCCTTAGTCCGTTGTGAGAGTAGGGGCACTCATTACAGAGATGATTTTCCTTTTTTGGATGACAAACGATGGCTCAAGAATGTGCTGGTAAAGCGAAGAGGTGACGGATCTATGGGGATTCTAGCCTGTAATATTTCATAGCATTAAGATCAATCTAACTTTCGTGCTCAAATACCCACCAAATTGCCCCTCTTTTGACCTCGAACAGGGATTTACCTATCTTGGCTTATCCTTTCTCTTCTATATACTTAAATGAGAGCAATACGGGGAAGGTATCCTCTTTGTTGTTACCGAATCTGCCCAGTTTTATGAAATGAAATCACCTCTATATACCGAAGGGTAGGGGACACCTTGTTAGTATTTTTCAAGGAGGCCATATTTGTGAATCTTCCTCATATGTCCTGGCTCCTTTAGTAAAATTCTTCCTACCTCATTCTTTATAATTCTCATCTTAATCCCTGACTACATAATCTTAAGTTATTACTCAATTTTTGCTATATGTGCTTCTGCTATCACATAATTGCTGCACAAATATTATGTTCCTATAGAGGATTGGTCTGTCAAGTCCCATATAAAGCGAGTTCACGTTGAAAGACAGTGTTCTTAGAGAAAAAGGTGGTTTCTCTAGTGTTGTTGAGAGGGGGGTTTCAATGGATGGAAGATTTTGATGTGTATTTTAATGTTGGTGGGGGGTCTCAGGGCTTTAAATGAAAGAAATTGTGTAGATATTTGGGACGACCGAGCGAATTTAGTTGGTCAGAGAGAGTCAGACCTGTGTTAGTTATTGTTGAACTCTAGATTTAGAAGATATTTTACTTGTTTATGCTGCTTTCGGTAGTTTTTTCGGTGCTTATTATGTTCCGATAAGATATATTATGTAAACCAAAATAAAATTGAAGGAAAAGTGGGACATTTTGAATTGCTGGTATTATAAGAGAAAGACTAACAAATGTAAAGTTAGAGTTAGTAATTTGAGATTTACTTTAAGTTTGAAGAAAGGCACTTTAAGTTTTGGCTGGAGATAGTGAATTTCGATGTTGCCGAGCAAATTGAGGATTGAGGATAAGGCAGTGTGGGACAGGATTTAAGCAGACTTTTGACTTCCGCAAGGATTTTTGAGCTTTGCTTTCCCCTTCACCGGAGGAGCATTGATTTTTTTATCCTCAGAGCGTCCCCCTGAAATCCCACAATCTCATTTTTCGCTGCTCCAGGCTGCGCCTTTATTTTAAATATCACTCCATTATCAGTTTTTTGTATGCTTAGCATTTTTCCCATCCCGATCCACCGCCAGAATAAGCCCCATTTCCGCTTCGCTCATTCTCATTTGAAGAATTCCCTGTCTTAGAAAAAACACCGCCAAATTTGGCCCTCTATGGCCGTATTTTATCATCTCACAAAATGGCCTGAGTTCAATTTTCCTTTTCATCTGATCGCCCTATACTTTTTCTCCTCTCGTCCAATTTCTCTCAAAATTTCCCCCTCTAATTAATTCCGTGAATATTTTCACAAGATTTTCTTATTTCTAGCCCCTCATCCCCAAGATGACCTTAGC
>JAUVZN010000079.1 GCA_030602545.1 Candidatus Aerophobota bacterium | reverse complement strand
CGTCTTTCAGTAACAGACCGCTGCAATCTTAACTGTTTTTACTGCCGACCCAAGGAAGAACTAATTCAGCTTCCTCCCCAGGAAATCTTAAGTTTCGAGGAGATTGTGAAATTCCTTAATCTGGCCACTCATTGGGGAATCAAGCGGGTAAGAGTAACCGGAGGAGAGCCCTTGGTTAGAAGGAATATAGTGAGCCTGGTCAAAATGCTCTCCTCTGTTGGAGGAATCGAAGAGGTTACCATGACAACCAATGGGCTGGGGCTAGCTCATTTTGCCCTTCCCTTGAAGGAGGCGGGACTTTCCCGCATCAATGTAAGTTTGGATAGTTTAGATAGGAGAAAATTTCTTGAGATTACTGGTTACGATGGTTTGAGAGAAGTGCTGAGAGGAATTGCTGCGGCTAAAAGATGTGGATTAGATCCTATCAAAGTCAACATGGTTTTGCTGAGAGGCGTGAATGAAGAGGAAATCTTTCATTTTGTCAGCTTTGCCCTGGAAAATTACCTCCTGCTGTGTTTTATTGAACATATGCCCATCAATGGAATAGGAGGAAAAAGGTGGTACATCTCGAGCACTGAGGCAAGAGAGAGGATCCAGAAAAAATGGGGCCCTCTGGAGCCGGTAGATTCCCCTTTGGGTAGTGGGCCTGCGCGTTATTTCAGGATAAAGAAGGGCCAGCTTGTTTTAGGATTTATCTCTCCTCTCTCCCAGCCATTCTGTGATTCCTGTAGCCGTCTTCGTCTTACCGCCGATGGCAAACTGCGCTCCTGCCTTCTATCAGGTTTTGAAATGGATTTAAAAGGAGCTCTTCGAGAAGGGGCCCCCGAGGAAAAAATAAAGGAGCTCTATGAAAAGGTTATTCAAAACAAGCCCAAACATCACCATTTTGACTTTCTTAGCTCAGGTAAGTTTATGTTTGAAATAGGGGGATAAGCTTGACCAGACTGGATATGGTTGATGTGGGAGAAAAAGGGATTACCGCCAGGGAGGCAGTGGCCAAGGGCCAGGTTCTACTTTCTCGTGAGACCATCCATATGATCGGGGAAGGAAGGATTCCTAAAGGGGATGTCCTGGGCTCTGCTCGGGTAGCAGGAATCCTGGCCGCAAAAAAAACCCCCCAGCTTATTCCAATGTGCCATCCTTTATCTCTCACTCAGGCTAAAATAGATTTTGAGGTAAAGGAGAATTTGATCGAGGTCACCTCACATATCAAAGCAAAGGACAGGACGGGCGTGGAGATGGAGGCGCTAACCGGTGTTATGATTGCTGCGCTCACTATCTATGATATGTGTAAAGGGGTGCAAGAGGGAATCTCTATTTCCAATATCCGATTGGTAATGAAAAAGGGTGGCAGAAGCGGGACAAAAGGAAGAGTAGATGAAAGGTAGGGTTTTTTCCATTAACATAAGTGAAGAAAAAGGGGTATCCAAGAAGCCCATACCTCAGGGATACATAAGGAAGGGATGGGGTCTTTCAGGAGACGCTCATGGAGGAAAGTGGCACCGTCAGGTGAGTCTTCTCGCCTTAGAAAGGATCAAAGAGCAGAAGTTCTGCCCCCAGGTAAAAAGCTCAAGAGAGGATACGCTGGTTCCGGGTGACTTTGCTGAGAACATTACTACTCAGGGCCTCGACCTTGCCTGTCTTGAAATAGAGGACGAGATCCAGATCGGGGAAAGAGTGAGGCTCAGGGTAACCCAGATAGGGAAAAAGTGCCATAATCATTGTGCGGTATACAAGAAAATAGGAAGATGTATTATGCCCAAGGAAGGTATTTTCACCAGGGTCGTTTCGGGGGGAAAGATAGAAGTGGGCGATGGGATAAAGGCGATAAGGGATGGTAAAGATCGGGATAGTTACGGTAAGTGATGCTTCATCCAGAGGCGAGAGAGAGGATAAGAGTGGACCCACCATTAAGGAAATGGTAAAGGATCTGGGGGAAGTGGCGGCATATGAAGTTGTTCCCGATGAAATAGAGATCATCTGCCGCACCCTCAAAAGGATGATCGACGGGAAGGGTATTGATTTGATTTTGAGCACTGGAGGCACCGGAATCTCTCCCAGGGATGTTACTCCGGAGGCAACCCGGCAAGTTGTAGATAAGGAAATTCCCGGCTTCGGGGAAATAATGAGGAAGGAGAGCTTCAAGGTTACCCCTCATGCCATTCTTTCCCGGGCTATGGCCGGAGTCAGGGGAAATAGTTTAATTATCAATCTGCCAGGAAGTCCTGGAGGGGTTAAGGAATGTTTAGCCTTGATACTCCCCGCTCTTCCCCACGCTCTTGATCTTATTAAGGGCAGGGTATCTGAGTGTGCCAGGGGCGGGCATAGAAGTATAAAATAAGTAGTTAAGTTTGCTGTGGGAAAAAGATCTATAAAATGAAGTTAAATCTAAAGATGCTGGGGGAGGAGGCCAAAAGAAAGATCAAGGAGGCCAAAAATGAAAGAGATTTAGATGAGATACGAATTGAGCTTTTGGGGAGGAAAAAAGGAAAAATAACCCTCTTTCTAAAAAATATTAGGAGTCTTCCTCCTGAAGATAGGCCCAAACAAGGTCGGCTGGTCAATAGATTTAAAAAGGAGATTGGGGAAAGGATCCTGGAGAGAAAAGAACATTTTAGGAAGGAAGAGCCAGGGGAATATGTTGATATCACTCTTCCCGGAAAAAAGCCTCCTCTGGGTAGGCTCCATCCTATTACCCAGACTCTGGAAGAGATAAAGAGAATCTTTATTGGTCTGGGTTTTTGTGTGGTAAGAGGTCCGGAAATAGAAACAGAATACTATAACTTCGAGGCGTTAAATATGCCTCAATACCATCCAGCTAGAGATGAGCAAGACTCCTTTTATCTGGAAGATGGTCGCCTCCTGAGAACTCAGACTTCCCCTGTTCAAATCAGGATAATGGAGAAGACCTCTCCTCCCATCCGCATTATTGCTCCGGGAAGGTGCTACAGGCGTGATGCTATTGATGCATCCCATTTCCCTATGTTTCATCAGGTAGAGGGATTAGCCGTGGATCGAGACATTACCTTCTCCAATTTAAAGGGCTCTCTTACCTGTTTTGTCTATCAGATGTTTGGCAAGGGGACAAAATTGCGCTTTCGCCCCAGCTTTTTTCCCTTTACCGAACCCAGTGCCGAAGTGGACATTAGTTGCATTATCTGCAAGGGCTCTGGATGCAATGTCTGCTCCCAGAAAGGATGGCTGGAAATCCTGGGAGCGGGAATGGTTGATCCTGAGGTTTTCAAAAAGGTGAACTATGATCCGGAAAAATACCAGGGATTTGCCTTCGGCATGGGGGTAGAACGGATATGTATGCTGAAATACGGAATTGATGATATTCGTCTTTTCTTTCAGAACGATCTGAGGTTTTTGAGACAGTTCTAGCCCTTTTTGCTAAAGGTCTTCTTTTTTCTCCACACTGAGGTATTAGTTAAAATAAAGGCAGGAGGTATCTATGATTGAACTTGAATCTGATTCTCCTGAGCCGAAGAGCGCTCCTCGTCTTACTTCGGTATCTATGAAAGCAGTGGGGATAGGAGGAGCGGGGTGCAATATTTTGTCGCGATTGAATCCTTCCTCCAGCGGTATAGAATTTGTTGCCATTAGCACCAGCAGGCAAGACCTGGAAAGATGCAAAGTTAAAAAGAAACTCCAGCTGGGGGAGTCTATCACCGGAGGATGGGGAACAGGTGGAGATCCCGAGACGGGAAAAAGAATAGCCCTGGAGGAAAAGGAGAGGGTGGAGGAGGTTTTGAAGGGGACGGACCTGCTCTTTCTAATCTCAGGATTAGGAAAAGGGACCGGTACCGGAGTTTCTCCCATCGTAGCACAGTTAGCTAAGAAGATGGGCATCTTGGCTTTAGGGCTCCTCGTCCTACCCTTTCATTTTGAAGGAGAGAAAAGAGTAAATCAGGCCAAAAATGGACTGCAGGAACTGGAGGAGATCCTCAGTGCCCTGATGGTGATTCCCAATGATTTCCTTTTAGAAGAGCCGGGCAAAGGGTCCTCTCTTGAAGAGGAATTGGGAAAGATAGATATGGTTTTTGGAGAGGCTATTCATGCAGTAGGAGATTTACTCCTGTACCCTGGCCTGATAAGTCTGGATTTTGCTGATATCAGGAGTTTTTTTCAGAAGAAGGGTCACATTCAGATAAGCAAGGGAAGGGGGACTGGTGAGGGAGCGGCTCAAGAAGCTGCCAAACAGGCTATTTCATCGCCTCTGGTGGGCAGGATTCCGCTGAAAGAGGCCAGGTGTATCTTGTTGAATATCCGGGGAGGCAAAAGGCTAAGTCTCTCAGGAGTCCAGGAAGCTACTCTGATGGTTAGAGAGGATGTTTCTCCCCGAACAGAAGTCATTTTTGGTGTGAGTGTAGATGAGGATTTGTCTGAGGAAATAATTCTAACCCTTATGGCGGTAGGAGGTGAAGCTCGAACCAAAGGAGAAGCAAAAAGAAAAAAAGAGGTTTATCAAAGAGAATTAGATCTCAAAGTTTATGAGGGGGAAGATCTGGACATTCCTGCCTTTTTAAGAAAGGGGACCAACTACTGAGAGGTTGTTGATGAAACTTTTTTTTAATCGCAATCGAGGTAAGATTGTAGGAGGTATGATGGGACTGGTGGTGTCCTTGCTCTTGATTTTCGCCTGGCCCCTACTTTTAATTTTCTTCCTGGTTCTGGCTGGGGTTTTTCTGGGGGGTGTTTTCGATGCGGGAAAACGGGTAGGCTATTTCTTTGATAGAATTTTCCCGGAAGGAAAATCCACCAGGGGTAGGTCCCAAAATCCTGACTCATCTGACTAGAGAATCCTTTCCTTAAAAAACTCCTTGCCTGAGAGGAGAGTTATGAGAAGAGATGGCAGAGCAGCGGATGAGCTGCGTAAAGTGAGGATAGAAAGGAACTTTGTAAAGTATGCCCAGGGCTCAGCTCTTATATCCTTAGGGGATACAAAGGTAGTTTGTGCGGCTATGGTGGAAGAGAGTATTCCTCCATTCTTGCGGGGAAGCAGCAAAGGATGGATTACTGCTGAGTATAGCATGCTGCCTTACTCTACTCCTACCCGGATACTCCGGGATAGGGAAAGAAGCCGGGGCAGGTCTTACGAGATACAAAGATTGATAGGCCGATCTTTAAGGGCAGTGGCGGACTTAGCAGGATTGGGAGAGCGAACCATATGGGTTGATTGCGATGTTATTCAAGCAGACGGGGGGACTCGGTGCGCCTCTATTACGGGATCTTTTATTGCTCTGGTGGATGTGGATAGGTGGCTCAGGGAAAAGGGTATACTGAAAGAGTCCATCATCAAAGATTCCCTGGCTGCTGTGAGTACAGGTCT
>JAUVZN010000100.1 GCA_030602545.1 Candidatus Aerophobota bacterium | reverse complement strand
TTGCCGGAGTGGCGGAATGGGTAGACGCAGTGGACTTAAAATCCACTGGATAGTTATATCCGTGCCGGTTCGAGTCCGGCCTCCGGCACCAGAGTCTTATCTGATGTCCTGCCAGTAACATGAGGAGGTTTCCCGAATTCTCCCGCCTAACATTTCTGTTCTATCGTGAGGAAATTTCCCCCAAATCTTAATGCTTGGATTTTTTTAGCATTATTTTTCCATGTAGATGGTTCTGGTGGGAAAGGGAATTTTTATTCCCTGGATCCCGAGTTCTTGGTAAGCAGAAGAGATAACTCTATCCTGGATATCAAACCTATCCCGGAAGTCACGAATCCAAAAGACAATCCTGAAGTTCAGAGAGAAATCAGCCATTTCCATGAAATAAATCCTGGGGGGAGGATCCTTCTGAGTCTCCTTTAGTTTTGTGACACAGTCCAGCAGGATCTCTTTGACCTTCCCTACATCAGAACCGTAAGCCACCCCTATCTTGATGACCATTTTCAGATTAACCATGGGGCGTCCATAATTAGTAATCTTAGTCATAACCAGAGTTGAGTTGGGTACAATGATCTCATTACCTTCTTCAAAGGACTTTATCCTGGTACTGCGCAGACCAATATCAATAATTTCCCCCATTTCTCCTGTATCCAGTTTGATAAAATCTCCAATTTTGAAAGACTTATCGGCAATTAAGGCCACTCCTCCAAAGATATTGGCAAAAATATCCTTTAGGGCAAAGCCAAGAATGAATCCGGCAATTCCCAGGCTGGCGATAAGGGGAGTGACTTCTATTTGCCAGAGTTTGAGGATGAAGATGAACAGAAGGACAAAAATAATAAAGTTCAGGATTTTTCTGCTGATAATGATAAGTTCCTGCCCCTTTGCCTTTCCTAGGATGGCTTTTCTCTGATCAAACCAGGCCTTGACCGTCAGATTAATGATGGAGGCAGCTAGGTAGCAAGAGATGACAATGACTATGGAAGCAACAACTCGGGACAGATTTATCTTTACCACTGGAACGAGAGGTAAGACCTCGAGAGCTGCGGAAAGCCCAGCCAGGATAATGAGGTAGTAGATGGGACCCTTTACCCGGGAAAGAATCATATCGTCTAGCTGAGTGGTGGTTTTCCGGGTCAATCTTGCCACCAGGTGAGTGAGAAAGAAGTAGGTGATTTTTGCGGCAATGAAAAAGCCAGCAAAAGCAAAGACCGCCCTTGTGTAAGGGTTAACCAGGATTTTTGCCAGGATATCGTTCATTGTCCACTCTCCTTATTTAAGGTTATCCTTCCCGCCTCATCCAGGGCGAAGCATACCTTTTTTCATCTTCATCTTATGTTAGAATGAAACTCTAAATCCGTCAATAGAAGCCAGCGAAAGATTACCCTATCCGGGGGTAAGGTCTTTTCGATTTGACACCCGGATGAAGCGGTGTATAATTCAGCAAAAATCGCTGTGAGATTATCTCTGAGTATTGAAGTCCCAGGGAGATTTTATTGTATCCTGTATCTACTCATTAAGACCTGAATTTGCATATGATTTTGGGGAGCATCTCCCTCAAAGCTTTACTTAAGAGCAAAAGCAAGGGAAAAGGTGGAAAGGTAAGTTCCAGGGGTCATTTAGATGAAGGTGCTAATAACCGAGACTCTCGCCGAGGAAGGAGTGAGGCGGCTAAATGAGGCGGGTCTGGCAGTTGATATTAAAGTAGGTCTTTCTTCCGGCGAGCTCAGCTCCATTGTAAGTAGTTACGATGCCTTAATCATTAGAAGCGCAACCACAATCACAAAAGAGATCATAGACAAAGCTTCCTCTCTCAAAGTCATAGGAAGGGCCGGAGTGGGAGTTGACAAAGTGGACCTGGAGGCAGCTACCCGACGGGGCATAATTGTAATGAACACGCCCGGGGGCAATGCCATCTCGGCAGCGGAGCACACCATGGCTATGATTCTTTCCCTCTCCCGAAATATCCCTCAGGCTAATAATTCTTTCCGCAGTCGCAAATGGGAACGAAGTAGATTCATAGGGACAGAGCTTTATGAGAAGACATTGGGTATTATCGGATTGGGCAGGGTGGGAAGTGAAGTAGCTAAAAGAGCTCTTGCTTTCGGTATGGAGATAGTGGCTTACGATCCTTTTATATCTGAGGAGAAACTCAGAGGTTTAAAGGTAAAGCTTACCCATCTGGAAGATCTTCTAAAATGCGCTGATTATATCAGTATTCATGCTCCCCTTAAGTCAGAAACTCATCACCTCATCCGAGAGCAAGAATTCAGGATGATGAAGAAGGGAGTGAGAATCATCAACTGTGCCCGAGGAGGAATAATTGATGAAGATGCTTTATTTAGGGCTATCAAAGAAGGAAGAATCCAGGGAGCAGCCCTGGATGTTTATGAAAGAGAACCCGCTTATGATACCGCTTTGATAGAACTTGATTCGGTTATCTTCACTCCTCACCTGGGTGCTTCTACCCGGGAAGCCCAGACCCAGGTTTCCATCCAGATTGCTGATCAGATCATAGATGCCTTGAAGGGAAGGGGGGTAAGGAATGCGGTGAATCTACCCTCCTTTGATCTGGAGATGCTGGAAGAAATTAGTCCCTGGATAAGTCTGGCTGAAAAGATGGGATCTCTGCTGTGCCAGCTTCTGAGGTCTCCCATGGAAAAGGTGAACATAACCTATGTGGGGGAGATGAATCAGTACAAAATCTCTCTCATCACTGCCTCTCTACTGAAGGGCTTACTAGAACCTATTCTGGAGGAGAAAATCAACTATGTAAATGCTCTGGCGGTGGTCAAGGAAAGAGGGATAAGGCTTTCCGAGATTAAGAGTGATCAGATCGAAGATTTTACTAACTTGATGACGGTAGAGGTTCTAACCTTATCCGGTGAGATTTCAACAGCGGGTACTCTTTTTAGCATAAAAGATCCGCGTATTGTGCGCATCGATGACTACCACGTGGACGTTGTCCCTGAAGGAAACATCCTCATCTGTTTCAACGAGGACAGACCCGGAGCAATAGCCCATATAACCGGTATTTTAGCAGAGAAAGGAATCAATATCGCCAGTATGGGTGTCGGACGCAAGAGGGTAGGGGGAAAGGCTATGACAGTGCTGAACCTGGACAGTTCCATTTCCTCAAGCTTGATAGAGAGGATAAAGGCCTCTCCCATCATCCTGGAGGCAAGAATGGTTAAGATATGAAGGATAGTTTGACGAAAAGATGAAGATGATTAAAATGGGAAACTGTTCGTCTTATCCGGTTAAGGGAGAAGCCAAGGATTGAGCTCAGGGAGGGAAAATATCCAGGCGCGGAGGTGAGTTTCTAAACATAATTTCTAGATGAGAGACATCCTATGTCAAATGAAAACTTTTCAAAGAGCAACAGATGAACCTAAGCAGTGGCATTAACAGTTCTTTTGAATCTATACTCGGTCTTGTTCTTCATCATAGCATAAATGATGTCACATAGCCTCCTCT
>JAUVZN010000063.1 GCA_030602545.1 Candidatus Aerophobota bacterium | reverse complement strand
GCCTTTATTTTCGGCCGGACTCTTTAGACTGGGAAATTATCTTCTGGGCAATCTCATCAGGAACTTTCTCGTAATGAGAAAATCTTCTGGTAAAGATCCCTCTGCCTTGAGTTATGGAACGAAGAACAGTGGAGTAATTATGAAGTTCAGCCTGGGGAACAGTTGCCTTTATCCTTCCTCCTCCCTCTAAATGCTCTATTTCCAAAATCCTTCCCCTTCGACTATTCAGATCGCCGCTGGTCTCACCTAAGAACTCCTCAGGGACCTGGACCTCCAGCTCAACGATAGGCTCGAGAAGAATGGCTTGAGCTTGCTCTAACGCTTTTTTGAGCCCTATAGCTCCCGCTATCTGAAAGGCAATATCGGAAGAATCCACGGGATGATAGGTTCCATCGAAAAGAGTCACTTCCATATCAACGAGAGGGTAGGAGGTTAAAAATCCTTTTCTCATAGCCCCCTTCACTCCTTTTTCTACAGCCGGGATAAAGCGTGCTGGCACTACTCCTCCTTTGATCTTATTGACAAATTCAAATCCCTCTCCCCGACCTAGAGGTTTTACCCCAAGCCAAACGTCCCCGTACTGACCTCTGCCCCCCGACTGCCTTTTGTATCTTCCCTGTGCCTCACTGGCCATAAGAATAGTTTCCCGGTAAGGAACTTGAGGCTTCTCGGCTTCCAATTCCACATTAAAGTCTCTTTTCAAACGCTCTATAGCAACCTCTAGATGCACTTTCCCTTTTCCGGAAAGGATAGTTTGACCTGATTCTTTGTCGGCATCCACTTTCAGAAGAGGATCAACCTTGACCAATCTACTCAAGGCAGTACTCATCTTTTGCTCATCTTTTTCCTGTTTGGGTTTAAGCGCTAACGAGGAAACAGGTTCTGAAAGACCCAGAGGAGCAAAGACAATGGGCTTGTCCTTTCTGGACAAGGTATCAGCGGTATCGGTATCTTTGAGCTTAGCTACTGCTCCAATATCTCCGGCAGATATCTCAGAGGTTTCACTGCGCGAAGATCCTTGCAAAAGATAAAGTTGTCCGATTTTCTCTTCCTTACCTTTGCTCGAATTATAAACGGCAGTCCCTGAGGAGAGCCTGCCCGAGAAAACTTTGAAAACGCTCATTTCACCCAGATGAGCCTCGGAAAGAGTCTGAAAAACAAAAACGGACAAGCTTTCCTCTGGATCGATCTTCCTCTCAACTTCTCCTTCTTTACCGGGAGACTGTCCCTTAACCCGTCCTCGAGAGAGGGGGGAAGGAAAAAATTCCACCATCAAATCCAGCAAAAGATCCACCCCTATGGATTTTGTGGCGGAGCCGCAGACCAGAGGAACAAAGGATCTTCTCACAAAACCGTCCCGCAGGCCTCCTCTTATCTCGGTCTCTTCTAGATCTTCTTCCTCCAGGTACTTCTCAATAAGAGCATCGTCGGTTTCTGCCACTATCTCCAACAGTTTCCCGCGGTACTCCTCAGCCTCGCTAAAGCCTTCCGGCACCTGGATCTGGCTACTTTTGCCCTTCTCATAAAGCACACCTTTTAATTTGATGAGATCTAGGACCCCGGCAAAATTTCCATCCTGAATGAAGGGAATCTGTAGAGGAAGACAGGGCAGACTAAAGGTCTCCTCGATCTTTTTTACGAAATCCCGCAGGTCTACCCTCGCTTCATCCAATTTATTCAAAAAAACGCAGCAAGGGATATTCTCCCTCAGGATGTATTGCCGAACCCTCTCTGCCTCACCTCCTCCTTCAGTCAACGGAGAAATAACAAACAAAGCTGACTCCACCACTCTAAAAACAGGGATTGTCTTCTCAATAAAATCACCAAATCCCGGACAATCAATAAGATTTATCTTACGATCCTGCCAGGAGAGATGAACGAGAGAAGGATTTACACTGAACCTTCTTTCCTTTTCCACCCCATCATAATCAGATACCGTACTGCCCTCTTTTACATTCCCCATCCTACCGATAATTTTTGCCTGAAAAAGCATCGCTTCAGCCAGGGATGTTTTCCCCATCCCCTGCCCTCCGACAAGAGCTATGTTCCTTAGATTCTCGACAGAACCCTGCATCATAGTCTCCCTTCAAAAATAAAACTCATCCGACCGCTACTTCATCCGTGCTAAATACTCGATCTCATAGTCTGCCTGCGGCGGAACTTCAACTTCATAAGAAATGGCATCTTTCATCTCCAAATACTCAGGGGGCTCGCTTTTCAAAATCTCCCATTCCCCATAAAAATGCTCTAAGACCCGAACTTTCCGAAGCCTATCTCCTCGATTGTGGATAATAATGCGATATCCGTACTCTTTTTCTGAGGTTTCCAGTTGATAATAATGCGTCTGGACTCTCTCCCCTTCCAGGTCCTTAGCCTGACCCAGATAGATACTAACCTCCGTTTGAGGAGGGGTCTCGGCAAGGTTATGCTTACCCAGAAAACTCATCCTGTTCCCCGCCTTTAACTTATAGATGTATACCGGACCGGCAGGGAGACTTATCCCTAATCCTTCCTCCTGGCTGTTTCTGAATAGGAGTTCTTCCCTTATTTCTTCTCCGTATTTATCCGCGTCAAAGAGATAGACTTTCTCTATGGGAATCCGACTCCGCGAAAATAGGAGAAACCTCCTCTTTTCACCCTGTTTAAGGGTAACAGGAAAGGGGAGAGTATGCGATAGGGCTAGCGTGGAGATATTCTCTTCAAGGGCCGGTCCCTCTTCCTTGGGAGGAGAGAAGGAATCTCCCCTCTGAAGAGTGAGATAGACCTCTGGGAAAGCAATTCCAGTTTTGTTATCCACTGTTGCCCAGACTGCCAGATCCATATACCTATCCTCTTCGTCTAGCCGCAGCTGATAATTTAGCTGCCATGCTAGACCAGTGGTCAGATAAACAACCCTCAAGGGGATCTGTCCATCCCTGGGGGAGCTAATTTTCCACGAAAGGAAAGAATTTGAGATAAACTCTCCCTCCATAATCTCACATCCCTCTGCCTCAAGATAGATAGAATCCAGAATTATCCCCTTGGGTACAGGGCCAAAGGAAATTTCTGCAAGGCCCTTCTTAACCCTTGCTTCTCTTAGCTCCTCCACCAGAGCGAGATCATGGGGGAATATAGTCAACCGTGTGAGCCTCTCTTCCTCAGCCAGGATAGGAAAGGAGGACCCCAGCCAGATGAAGATCAAGCTCACCACCGTAACCCAGCACATCTTCAAGATAGAGCCTCTTTTGCTTTTCTTCATCATCCTACCACTCGATGACTATAGAAGCCCAGGTAACTCCTCCACCAAAGCAAGTCAAAAGGACCTTATCCCCCTTTTTTATTTTTTCCCTTCTCACAGCCTCGTCCAGACCTACCGCCACAGAAGCTGCCGACATGTTCCCACATTGCTCAAGATTTATATGGACTTTTTCCTGACTCAGGCCCACTTTCTTGACCACCGCATCTATTATACGCATGTTCGCCTGGTGAGGGATGAAGTAATCAACATCCGAGGATTTCAAATTACCCTCCTCTAGAGATGCATAGATGGCATGAATCATGGCCTTTACCGCTGTTTTAAAGAGTTCATTTCCTTTCATCTTCATGTAGTGCTGTCGGTTTTGCACCGTCTGGAAACTGGCGGGAAGTCTGGAACCACCGGCTGGAACTTTTACCAAATCTGCTCCCGCTCCATCAGCACCAAGGTAGGTTGAAATAATCCTGCTACTATCAGAAGAGGGTGTTATCACAGCCGCTCCCGCTCCATCAGCAAAAATGACACAGGTATTTCGGTCCTGCCAGTCAACAATCTTGGAGAGAGTCTCTGAAGCTACCACCAAAATGGTATTATACATCCCGGTGGCAATAAATTGATTTCCCACGGTAAGACCATATAGAAAACCCGAGCAGGCGGCTTCCAGGTCAAAAGCGGCGACTTTCCTTGCCCCTAGCCTTTCCTGAAGGATGCAGGCAGTAGCTGGAAAAATCATATCTGGAGTGATAGTAGCCACTATAATCATGTCCAAATCCTCGGGTTTAACATGGGCATCCTTTAAGGCTCTCCTGGCTGCATGATAAGCTAAATCAGAAGCAGCCTCATTCTCATCAGCAATCCTGCGCTCCTTGATTCCTGTTCTGGTACTTATCCATTCATCCGAAGTCGCCACCATCCTCTCCAAGTCCGCATTGGTCAAAACTCTTTGAGGAATATAGGAACCTGTACCTGCTATCTTAACCCTCCGTAAGCTCATCCTTCACCCCTTTTTTGGCCAAGGCCATTTCAATATGTTGATTTATCCGGCCTTGAGCATATTGAAAACTGGCCAAAATAGCGTTTTTTATAGCCTTGCTGGAGGAGGCCCCATGAGCAATTACACAAACCCCCTTTACTCCCATCAGGGGAACTCCACCGTATTCTGCGTAGTCAAAATCTTTCTTCAATCGCTCCAGCCATTTTCCTGAAACCATCCTCACCAGTCCAGGCAAAACGCTCTTCAGCTCTTCATCAACAATGGCAAGAGCCGTCCTGGCTAATCCTTCGGCGAATTTCAAGATAATATTTCCCACAAATCCATCACAAACAACAACCTCCACACTCCCTCCCGTAATATCTCCTCCCTCAATGTTGCCAACAAAGTTCAAAGAGGACTGACTCAGGAGCTTGTGAGTTTGAAGAACCAGCTCGTTGCCTTTGTTCTCTTCTGCTCCAATGCTCAAAAGGCCCACCCGCGGTCTTCTCCTTTTAAGGACCTTATAAGCGTAGATACTACCCATGACCGCAAATTGAAAAAGATAGTCGGGTCGACAATCCACATTAGCTCCCACATCCAGGATGACAACTTTGCCCCCATCCAAAGTAGGAAAAACAGCCGCCAAACAGGGACGTTTAACCCCCCTCACCTTCCCCAGCTTAAGCAAGCTGGTGGCCATTACCGCCCCGGTATTGCCGGCACTTACCAATCCATCCACCTTTCCCTCTTTGACTAAGTCCACCACCACGGAGACGGAAGAATTTCTCTTTGTCTTTAGGGAGGCGGTTGCCGAATCACTCATTTCAATCACCTGGGGAGCGTGAATGATGGAAAAGGGGGGCTTGGTAAAGGAGAAACTTTTGATTTTATCCTGGATTCTAGCCTCATCTCCTACCAGAGTCACCTCAATTTCAGGATTTTCCTCAATCGCCCTCAGGGCTCCCTCAATAACTATCCCTATCCCCTTTTCCGCCCCCATTGCATCAACAGCTACTCTCACTTCTTAGCTACCTCCTTTGCTACCTGTTTCCCTTTATAATAACCACATTCTGGACAGACAAAATGAGGAAGCTTGGGAGCTTTGCACTGGGGACACTCACTGAGAGAAGAAAATGACAACTTCTGGCGAGCCTGTCGGTGTCTTTTTTTAGATCGAGTCGTTTTCTTCTTGGGAACTCCCATAGCTATTCCTTTCTGCTTATTGAAATCTTAGTCGGGCATCAATGGCCACTGCTCCCTCTTTCCAAACTACCAGAGGATTGGCTTCCACTTCCTTAATCTGGGGGAAATGGGTTATAAGTTGAGAGAGCCTGAGCAAGAGCTCTTCAACAAGGGGTATATCGGATGCGGCTTCCCCCCTCACTCCTCGGAGCAACTGAGAGATATATTCAGTCTCCTCTATCATCTCTTTTGGCTCTTCGGATGTCAAGGGAACTACTCTGGTAGAGGTGTCTTTGTATATCTCTACGTACTTTCCTCCAAGGCCAAATCGAATCATATGCCCAAAGACATCATCATAGGAGACGCCTATAAGCACCTCTTTTCCCTCCCTTACCAGCGGTTGGATGCAGATACCCTTTATTCTATCCTTACCCACTATCCTTCCCACCCTTTCCAGCATATCTCGAAAGCAGCTAACCACCTCTTCCTTATTTATCCCTACCTTGACCCCTCCCACCTCGGATTTGTGAAGAACCTGGGGCGACTCTATCTTCATTACCAGAGAGGTATCCAGGAGCTTCCCTATCCTGAGAGCCTCTTCCTCGCTTCTGGCTAGATAACTCTTGACTACAGGAATCCCGTAAGCCTGGATAACTTTCAAAGCCTCCGAGCCTCCAATTTCTAAGTATCCACTCTCTTTTGAATTATCCAGAATCTTCTGAACCGCATCGTCATCCACGAGGAACTTTCTCATTATCCCGGGCGGCTTCTTCTTCCACTCAAGATACCTGTACATACCTTCCATGGCCATTACTGCGTACTCTGGATCCTCATAATTAGGAATGCCGGATCCTTGCAGGATATCAACGGCATCTTTTATTTTATCATGGCCCATAAAACAGGCCAGAATAGGTTTGGCTGCCCCAGCCTCTTCGACAACTGCCTGAGCAACTGTACCAGGATCAGTAGCCGCCTGGGGAGTGAGAAGCAGCAAAATTCCATCCACACCTTGATCAGCCAGGATTTCTCTAGTGGCTATTTGGTATCGATCAGCTTTGGCGTCTCCTAAAATATCCACCGGATTACTCAAAGAAATATGAGCGGGGAGTCTATCCTGGAGTTTCTTTTTCGTCTCATCACCCAGGGATGCCATCTCCAGGGAGGATTTCTCACAGGCATCGGTAGCTAGAATGCCGGCTCCTCCAGCATTAGTTAATACAACAACTCTATTCCCTTCTAGAAGAGGTTGAGAGGAAAAGGCTTTGACCATGCCCAGAGCCTGTCCAAAGGTATCGGCTCTGAGCACTCCGGCTTGTCTGAAAGCTACCCCGTAGGCCTCATCCTGTCCTGCTAGAGATCCTGTATGGGAAGAGGCCGCTTTTTTCCCTTTTTCGCCTCGACCGGATTTTATTA
>JAUVZN010000074.1 GCA_030602545.1 Candidatus Aerophobota bacterium | reverse complement strand
GTGGACTCCATCATAGAAACCCAGTGTCAGAACAACCTTTCCATATCCTCTATCTCGAGGAAAGCCCTGCTTAACCTCCATCTTAAATCAATACTCTCAAGTATTTAAACCCTACTTTATCTTTAGAAAAATGAGATGCTTTTTGGAGACTAATGGCTACAGCAAGAAGTCTTCCGTCTGGCGCACACAAACGAACCCTATCTCCTTTATCTAAGTCCGGGGGTGAGTCATCCAGATGGGAAATATAAAGAGCTCTACCCCACCCAATTACTTTCTCCGCCTCTTTCTTTACCTTAACCAGCGGAAGATGCGGTAAGGCATCCCTCAAACCTATAAGGACTCTATCCGCTCTATCCCCTGCCATAATATTTTCTAAATCCTCAAGTGTTCTTGCTTTCTCTAAAAGAAAGGGGCCAATCTGGGTCCGCTGAAGAGATGCTTGATAGGCCCCATATCCAGAATATTTTCCCACCTCAGCACACAGACTCCTAACATAGGTCCCTTTTGAACAGTGAATTTTGAACTTTACCTGAGGGTGACGACCCCCAATAAAATCCAGGAGGGATAGAGCGTAAATCTCTACCTGTCGAGGGGAGGGGGTAGGCTCTAATCCCTCTCTAGCTAATTTATACAGACGCTCACCCTTCCAGTGAACAGCAGAAAAAGCAGGGGGGGTCTGAGTAATCTTTCCCCTAAGATGGGCAAATAGATTCTCTACCTCACCTCTATTCAGACCAGAGGCATCTTTCTCCTCCAGGATTTCACTTTCTTCATCCATACTGGAAGTGGTCAGTCCAAAGACCATGACCCCCTGGTATGTTTTATCTAGATCCTGCAGAAATGAGGTGAGCCGGGTAGCTTTCCCCACGCATATTAAAAGGAGTCCAGTAGCTGCTGGATCCAGGGTTCCCGTATGGCCTACTTTCCTGATATTGAGAATTCGTCTCACCCTATCTACCACATCATGGGAAGTGATCCCCTTTGGTTTATCTATTAAAAAAAGTCCGTTCATCCTTCTTCTCTAAATAATCTCTATTTTTGAGTCAATAAGGATAATATCTTTCTCCCTTTCCACAAAATCCATAATTTTGGCGAGTACGCTATGGGCAAACCTGACGTTAGTGGTGAGGAAAGCTACCCCTAACTGGGATCTTTGCCACAGATCCTGGTAGTCAACTTCCGAAATGGAAACGTTGAAACTCTTTCTTATTCTGCTAGTTAAACTCTTGATAATACGCCGCTTATCCTTCAAGGAACTGCTGGATCCTAGCCGAAGATCTATCCATAGAATTCCGACAATCATCTTTGTTCAGGATGTTTAAGGGGAAAAAGCTTGCTCTAAAAACAGGTCAAAAGAATTTTGGCAGAAGAGGGAAGAAAAGCGAAAAAGACTGGTAAGTTTTTCGAGGTGAATATCACAATGAAAGGTATGCTGAGCTAATTGGCTTTTCTGGCTTCGTAGATATGAATAATATCTCCTTTTTCTACCTCATTAAACCCCTCTATATTTACCCCGCACTCCAGTCCTACACTTACTTCGGATACATCCCTCTCGAATCTCTTAAGACTGGAAATGGTTCCCTCACCTAATATCTCACTTCCTCGAAAAACCCTTGCTTTACTTCCCCGAACCACCTTTCCTTCAGTAACATAGGAACCAGCAATCACACCGACCCTGGTAATTCTAAAGGTATCCCGCACTTCAGCCTTTCCAATGATGACTTCCTCATACTTGGGCTCCACTAGATCCTCTTGAGCCTTTTTAATATCATCTATAATCTCGTAGATGACCTCATACTGTCTTACTTCTACATTTTCTTCCTTCGCCAAATTCCTACTTTCCCCGCTTATCCCCACATTAAAACTAATTACTATACCCTTGGAAGCAGAGGCCAAAAGCACGTCAGATTTATTGATTTCTCCGATTCCCCCATGAATAATATTTATTCTTACATTCTCGTTCTCCAAGTTCTTCAACACATCTCCTAGAGCTTGGAGAGAACCCTGAGTGTCGGTCTTAATAATGACGTTGAGAGTCTTTTTTTCCTCTTTCTTCTCCTGATAAAGAGTCTCCAGAGTGACCTTTTCCCTTTTCCAAAGATTCTTCTTCCTCTCTTCCTCCAGAGCCTGCTCTGTTAATCGACGGGCTTCTCTCTCATCACGTGCCTTTTTAAATATACCACCGGGGCGTCCTAGGTCAGACAGTCCCAAAACCTTTACTGGTGTGGAAAGACCTGCCTCCTTTAGCCTTCCTCCCTTCCAGTTAATCATCGCCTTTACCTTACCATAAACGTGGTCTCCAATCAGGATATCTCCAATCCTTAAGATCCCTTCCCGTACCAGCAAAGTAGAACCAGCACCCTTCTGTTTGTCCATCTCTCCCTCTATGAGTACCCCCTGGAAATCACCCTCCGGGTTCCCCAGCAGCTCCAGCATTTCGGCCTCCAGAAGAATCATCTCTAGAAGGTGATCCAGACCTTCACCAGTTAAAGCTGAAACCTCTACGCAGATAGTCTCCCCTCCCCATTCCTCACAAGATAAATCGAACCTCCCCAGTTGCCGTTTGACTCGATCTGAATCGGCGCTACCCAGATCAATCTTATTGATAGCCACCACAATAGGGACCTTGGCTGCCCTAGCATGATTGATTGCCTCAATGGTCTGGGGCATAACCCCATCATCAGCGGCAACAATAAGAACAACGATGTCGGTGACTCTGGCGCCGTGGGCTCGCATGGCAGTAAAAGCTTCGTGGCCCGGTGTGTCAATAAACACTATTCTCTTATTTTGAAATATAACCTCTGAGGCTCCGATAGACTGGGTAATACCCCCCACCTCCTGTTTGGCCACATGAGTTTTGCGGATAGCATCCAGCAAAGAGGTCTTGCCATGATCCACATGTCCTAAGAAAGTTACCACAGGATCACGAATCACTGCTTTTCCTTCCCTGGGGATGGGTTTCCTCTCGCCCGCTGTTTTCTCCTCTATTTTTCTCACCTCTTGAGGAGAAAGACTACCCAGGGAACCCTTCACCTCAATTCCCATCTTGGAAAGAAGGTTCAAAAGATCCCTGGTGGGCATTTTTAGTTTTCTAGCTAACTGGTAAACTCGCATCTTTTTTATTCAGGTCAAGAATACCTCGGGACTGTTCCCCCTCCATACCTGTATAAACCTCCTAAATGCTGATACTTTCCTAGTAGTATCTACTCGGCTATTTCTTTAGCCTTATTGAAAATTCTCTCAGCTGTCCTGGGTCCGATCCCGGAGACTTTTAACAAACCTTTTGTTCCCTCTCTTACAATATCCTTGACCGTTAAGAACCCGGCCTGTTTGAGGGACCCCACGATTTTCTCTCCTACCCCGGGTAGATCTTTAAGAAAAGCGGCTTCCTCCTTTATTTGTCCCACCGATCTAATATCAATCTGCCAACCCGTCAGCTTAGCTGCTAGTTTTACATTCTCTCCCCTACTCCCAATGGCCAGGGAAAGTTGATCATCTAATACAATAACTTTCGCTTTTTGCGAAGTTTCATTCAGCTTCACTTCCAGTACTTCGGCTGGCTTGAGAGAATTTCTTACAAAGATAGCTGGATCCTCACTATACCTTATTATGTCTACTCTTTCACCCTCGAGTTCTATTAGAATGGCTTTTATACGCGAACCTCGAACACCTACACAGGCTCCCACCGGGTCTACCTTCTCTTCTTTTGACTCCACCACCACCTTCGCTCTTCGGCCAGGATCCCGTTTTATCTCTCTTACCCTAACAATTCCTTCAGCAATCTCTGGCACTTCGAGCTCAAAGAGCTTTCTCAGGAAGTTGGGATGGGTCTGGGAAAGGGTAATGCGAGGACCCTTAGACTCCCTGGTGACCTTGAGGATATAAGCCCTGATCCTTGCTCCCTGACGGTATCTTCTATTGGCTAATTGTTCCCTCTCCGGCAGGATACCTTCGGTTTTGCCCAAATCGATGAGAACAAAACGGTCAGCTCGATATCTCACCGTTCCGCTAATCATCTCCCCTTCTCTCTTCTTGAACTCTTCGTAAATCATATCTTTTTCTATCTCAACAATCTGCTGCATCATCACATATTTGCCCGTACTAGCAGCAATTCTTGAGAACTGAACAGGATTCACCTCAACTTCTACCTGATGCCCAAGAGCCAGGTTTTTGTCAATTCTCTTTGCTTGTTCCAGAGAGATCTCCCTTCCCGGCTTCTCCACCTTCTCCACAACCTCTTTGGTTACCATTACCTGAACTTTTCCCTCATTTTTGTCCAAAACGATCCTAAGGTCCAGAGCAGGCTCATTGTATTTTTTCTTATAAGCAGAAGCCAAAGCTTCCTTTATGCTCTCCAACAAGGCATCCAGAGAGAGACCTCTTTCTCTTCCGATCCTCTCCAGCAAAAAGAAAAATTCACTATCTTGCATCTTCAAGTAGCCCCTTCAAACCTTTCACTTAACAAATTCTGGGGGTGAAAGACCGAAATCTTTCACCCCTTATACTATAGCCCATAGAGAAAGAATGTCAAGAATACGAATCGAGGAGGTCTGGTAAATTAGAATAAATCAAGCTGCTCCTCCTTTTTTTTCTCAGTCAGTATACTGATTTTCCCATAAACTCCATCATAGCCGCACTCTATCTTTACTCTCTCTTCTCTTACTCGCATAATTGCCTCATTAATTTCCGGAGAAACCGAGTGGGAGAGTTCCTCAGGAGGCGCCTCTAGAAGCACCCTGAATTCCCCTCCCAGTCGCCCGGCAATAGCCCTGTATCTATCCTCTACCCCCTTGGAATCTCTACCCTGGTTCAAGACCTCCGCAATGATCTCAGCTAAAGGAACAATCCTCTTAAAGGGAATGCTTCCCTCAGGAACAAATCCTTCCTCCCTATCTCCCAGATTCTCCACCCTATGCATTACTCCGATGGTTAATTTCTCACCGCATTTTGGGCAGATATCTTTATGGGTTCGGCTCTCACTGGGAGAAAAAGAAATACCACATTGGCGATGACCATCATAGTGATATTTTCCCTCCTGAGGGAAAAACTCAATGGTATAAAGAAACTTTTTCCTATCCTTTCCCTTAAGAACTCTCTTGATTTCTCCCAAAGTCAGACGTTCAGAAAAGACATTGGCTTCCCGCCCCAGTCTGGATGGAGAGTGAGCGTCTGAATTAGAGATAAGAGTGAATCTGTCTAAACTCGAAACTCGCCAGTTCATTCCTGGATCACTGCTCAGGCCCGTTTCCAGAGCATAGATGTACCTGGTGTAGCTGCCAAAGCACTCCTCGAGGGAATCAAATCCTGAATTAGCTCCAAATAAGGAAAACCAGGGAGTCCAGATGTGGGCCGGAACAACAAAAGCATCTTCACTCGCCTCTAAAACGATCTCTACCAGATCCGACGCTGAAAGTTTCAGTATAGGACGCCCATCAGAATAAAGATCCCCAAATCTTCCCAATTTCCGGTTTAGTTTTTCAGCAACTGCAAAATCCCCAGCGAATATGATGTTATGTATTCTTCGCCCCTTTCCCCCTCGATAAAAGATATTGTTGACCTCGGCAGTGAGAACGAACAGAGTGTCGCCAAACCTATAAAGACCACCTTCCTCAGGAATAAGGGAGGCTTTAAGCTCCTCTAGCCAAAGAGGGTGAGTGAAATCTCCTGTACCCACCAAATTGATCCCTTTTAGCCTGGCCATTTCGGCCAAATGCGGCATATCCATATTCTTTGAGGTAGCCCGACTATATTTAGAATGGATGTGGAA
>JAUVZN010000037.1 GCA_030602545.1 Candidatus Aerophobota bacterium | reverse complement strand
TTATCTATATGGCTCATGGCCTTTATGCCATTATTTTTGCTACGGCGGCATTGTATCTTCCCATATTTATGGTAGATGTCCATGGGTTCGGTGTACTGCAAGCAGCATATATGCTTACCTTTTTTTTCCTTGGGGGCGCCTTGGGTAGGATATTGGGAGGAAAATCCTCGGATCGATGGGCCAGAAACAGAGTTATGGGATTATCCTTTCTCCTTCTTGTGCCTTTTCTGATTATGCTTTCTTTAGCCACAGGAGGGGTTATTCTCATTTTTCTTTCATTCGCCGCTGGACTGACATCTCATATGATTCTTCCAGTGGTCACCGCCTTTATCGGCGACAATGCTCAGGGAGAGATGGGCCTTACCTATGGTATGCAGTCTCTGGTGGGATTCGGTTTTGGAGCCATATCCCGCCTCATAGCAGGAGTCCTGGCCGATCTTTGGGGAATTGCAATTATCTTCTGGATGCTGGCGGGGATATCTCTTGTAGGTGTTGTTTGCAGTTTCTTCTTGCTTGAGAGAAATGGTTAACATCTTCCTCGAGAATCCATTCCTCCAGCTCTCCTTAGTCCTTTCTGAAGTGACAACCCTGGGATTTCTTATTCCGCAGGGCAGCTATGGTGATAAGGAGAGCTACCTCGATCCCGTTTCTCAAACCTACTAAATCATCGTCAATTTTGGTTTCCCGGTAGAACTCTTTGATGGTGCCTCTCAAATATTCAAGGTCAGCTTCAGCTCGCTTCAGTCTCCTTTCCGTCCTCACCAGCCCTACGTAGTTCCACATAGTGGACTTTATGAAGTTCCAATCCTGAGAAACAAGGGCTGGATCAACCACTTCCCTGAGACCCCTATCATGCCAATCAGGGATATGTGAAAATTTGAACTCCCAATTCCTCTGGAAGTTCTTTCTTATATCATAAGCTGCTCTGTGACCCCAGACCAACCCTTCTAAGAGGGAAGTGCTGGCCAGTCTGTTTGCTCCGTGGACCCCGGTGCAGGCAACTTCTCCCAGGGCATAGAGATTCTTGATGCTTGTTCTGCCCACCTCATCGGTCTTCACCCCTCCGCAGAAATAATGAGCCGCTGGAACAACCGGGATAGGTCCCTTGGTGATATCCAGGCCAAGTTTAAGACAGGTTTCATAAATAGTGGGAAAGCGAGTCTTTATTGAGCCAGGGTCCATATAGGAAGCAACATCCAGAAAAACGAAATCCTCTTTTCTTTCCAGCATTTCATTATATATGGCTCTGGCTACTATATCTCTCGGGGCAAGATCGGCTCTCTTATCATATTTATCCATAAAAGGCTTTCCATCCTTCGTTTTAAGTCTACCTCCTTCCCCTCTGACTGACTCTGAGATGAGAAATCTATCTGCCCGGGGATGGTAAAAAGCAGTGGGATGAAACTGTATAAACTCAGTATTCAATATTTTTGCTCCAGCTCGTTCAGCCATAGCTAGCCCATCACCTCTGGCTACTTTGGAATTGGTAGTATGAAGAAACACCTGACCTATTCCACCCGTGGCTAAAATCACCTTATGGGAAAATACTGTTTTTACCTTTTGTTTTTCCTGGTCTAAGATATACGCCCCAATACAGGCAATGTCTCCGTACCTTGCCAGGAGATCCCTGGAATGATGGGGCAGGGTTAATAGATCTACCGCGGTATGGGCTGGCAGCAAAGTTAAATTGTTGTAGAGTCCCAATTTTCTTATGAACTTTTCCTCAATAGCTTTTCCCGTTGCATCGTTGCTATGGAGAATTCTTCTCAAGGAATGAGCTGCTTCCTGGGTTAAATCCAACTTACTCCTCATCTTAGAAAAAGGAACTCTGAGTTCTTTTATTAAGATCTTCTCAACCAGAGATGGTCCCTCTTTAGCTAATATTCGCACCGCTCGGGGATTACATAGCCCATCCCCGGCTGAGATAATATCTTTAGATAGAAGCTCCCAGCTATCGCCTGGTGCCTGCCCTACAATACCCCCCTGGGCATGGAAAGTATTGGACTCTCTGGGATCTTTAGCTTTAGTTATGAGCATAATATTAAAGCCCTCTCTGACCAGTTCCAAAGCCGCCGTACATCCGGCAATCCCCGAACCAATAATCAATACATCCGTTTTTGCTCTTCCAGTTTTATCTTTCATCATCCTCATATCCCATTGACCTTCTTACAATCTAGCACAGATTCGGGCGGACTGTCAAACTGGCTATTCCGACTTTGTTCTCCCTTATCTCCAGCAAATTAGAGAGGGGAAGAGTTTGACGTTCATCTCTCAATCTGTTATTCTGCTTTTGGACTACGTTCGAGGACTAGATAATAAGAAACTATCCGGGTAGAAAGAGGCCCAGATGATGAGAAAAACTATTCTGGTCGGAACATTTATATTGCTGGCAGTTGTCGTTGTTAGCAGCTCCTCAGCAGCTCAACAACAAGAAGAAATTGTGTCCAGGCGTTTTTTGCTGAAAGAAGAAGGCCTTGTTTCTCTGGACAATTCCAGAGGCGATGTCAGGATCCAGTCCTGGGAAAAGAATTATATCGAGGTCATGGCCACCAAAGTAGTTGAAGGTTCTAACCAGAAGAGGATGAAGAAAGCTCTAGAAAAAATAAAGGTAGAATTTGTTGCTACCGAGGAAAACCTTGATATAAAGACGGATCTGGGAGAGTCCAGGTTCAAGGCTTTCTTTCTGTTTGATAGAGTATGGAATTTTTTCTCCACTACCCAAAGAAGGGTAGACTACCAACTATGGGTGCCTCCCGGGGTAAATGTTCTCGCCGAGACCACCAGCAGCAATTTCTTCATTCAAGGTATCAGAGGTAATATCAAGACAAAGGGAGTGAGCGGTAGGATGGAATTTTCTTCTATCCAAGGAAATGTGGAAGCGGAAACTATCTCGGGGGGAATTAAACTGGTAGAGATAAAAGGGGATGTTAACTTAAGCTCTCTATCGGGGAATATTTCCCTTAATCAGGTAAAGGGAAATATTTTCGCCACATCTACCAGTGGGAAACTCCAGATGAGTTCTGTTGAAGGTACCATCAGGGGTTACACTACGAGCGGTAAGATAGTGATGAGGAAAATCAGGGGAGTTGTGGAGCTGCTAGAGACTACCAGTGGAGATATACAGGCTGAATTACTAGAGGTAGCCGATGATTGGCTGGGAATGATTTTTAATTCTGTAACTGGAGATATTGAGGTGAGTTTGCCTCGAGACCTGGGAGCGAATTTAGGAATTAAAACAGTGAGTGGGCGAATTTCCTGCGATTTCACTATCTTAGCCAGGGGCGAGTTTGAAGCAGGGGCTCTGGGTGGACCGATTAACGGAGGAGGGCCCTTCGTGGAAATTGAAACTACCAATGGAGATATTTTCCTGCGTCAGATATAGCATACCAGCCTCAAAACAAACGTCCAGCTTATCTGAAAGGAGGTATCTGAGTTGCCCGGAGTAGTAGATGCCCTGACCCACTCAGCAATGATAACTATTTTTGTCTTTGTCATGATGTTGATGGTAGATTGCATTAATGTGCTAAGCAAGGGAAGGATGGAACCTTTAATTAGAGGAGGCAGGTGGCGCCAATATACTGTGGCCTCCTTTTTGGGAGCCACTCCCGGGTGTCTAGGAGCATTTATGAATGTTTCCTTCTATGTCCACGGCCTCCTAAGCTTTGGAGCCATAGTCGGAGGTATGATCGCTACCTCAGGCGATGAAGCTTACGTTATGTTGACCCTTTTCCCTGGCAAAGCCCTCTTCCTGTTTAGCATTCTGTTTCTCTTAGGCATTGGCTTTGCCCGGTTAACCGATTTGATCGTCCCTTTTTTTAAAATAACACCTGGCCAGGAATGTAAACTCCAGGAGGTTCATCCTGATGAGAAATTCCCTCTCTTTAGGCCAGCACTGAGGAGTTTTTCTCGTGCCTCCTTTCTTCGAATAATCCTCCTGTTCATCTTCGTCCTTTTTCTCATAGCTATCGCTACCGGAACATTAGGTTCGAAGATCTGGGATGGGGAGAGGATAACTTTTCTCACCCTGCTGGTCCTGGTTAATATAATTATCGCCACTGTGTCCGATCATTACCTAAAGGAGCATATCTGGTCTCACATTGTCAAAGAGCACCTCTGGCGAGTCTTCCTCTGGACTTTCTTCGCTCTGCTATTTATTAATATTGGATTTGGGAACCCGGCTGAGTTTATCAAATCTCACCTGGGCTGGGTTTTGTTAATTAGTGCTGCTGTGGGTATGATTCCTGGATCGGGACCTCACCTTATTTTCGTGATGATGTTTGCTAACGGCATCATCCCTTTCTCTGTACTGCTTACCAGCTCTTTTGTTCAGGATGGCCATGGTATACTCCCCCTACTTTCTTATACAGTGAAGGATTCGCTTATCATAAAATTGTTCAAGTTTGCTTTTGGTTTAAGTGTAGGGTTAGTTCTTTATTCTATAGGTTTGTAACTTATTTAAGGCAAAATAAAGAATTATCATTTCAAAAATGCAGAGGTATTCCAGACTTTTTTTGATCCCCATCCAGCGTTCACGGAAAGATGGATAAACATCAGTCTCATAAGGAGTTGACAGGATAGATGTATTTGATATAATATATGATGACATGTTCATATTTCACTTGAGGAAATAAGTGAACAAACATCTGGAAGTCTTCAAAGCCCTTTCCGACAAGACAAGAGTTAGAATTCTTCTCCTTCTAATGGAGAGGGATCTTTGCGTTTGTGAACTTATGTTTGTTCTGAAAATGGAGCAGTCAAGAGTTTCCCATCAACTGCAAGTGTTGAAAAATGCTGATCTGGTAAAAGATGAAAGGGAAGGGAAGTGGATGATATACTCGATTTCCCCTGCTAAGAAGAAAGTGTTACTTACTATCTTTGATAGAGTGATTCCGCAGCTAAAAGCTGCGGCGGAGAGTCAGCTGGACAAAGAGAACCTCGGGGTTTGTCTGGAAAAAGATGTTAGAAGGAGCTGTCGTCTAGTTTAATTTTTTGGACTCAAATATGATGCAATGACAATATGTTCATATAATATTCTCTCGTTTGCGGAGGTATTGCTGTACGAAATTTTCTTCATGTAAATTCCGGAGGTGCAAAATGCAGGACAAAGAAAGAAAACTCGGTATTTGGGAAAGGTACCTAACTCTGTGGGTGGCACTGTGTATTGTGGCGGGAACCCTTCTAGGCAGAATGTTTCCCATCATATCTGAACTCCTTGCCAGATTGGAAGTAGCTCATATTTCCATACCCATCGCTATTTGTCTTTTCGCCATGATTTATCCCATCATGGTTCAGATAAGCTTTGGTGAGGTAAAAAAGGCTGTCCGGTCTCCCCGTCCCATTCTTCTTACCCTTATCATGAACTGGGCTATAAAACCCTTTACTATGGCCCTGTTCGCCTGGATATTTCTTCGAGTGGTTTTCTCAGCATTTCTGGATCCTGCGGAGGTTTATCAGTATCGAGCGGGACTCATTCTACTGGGCGTTGCGCCCTGTACGGCCATGGTCTTGATGTGGAGCTATCTTGCCCGAGGGAATATGGCTCATACTCTGGTAATGACAGCCATAAATTCTCTCAGTATGGTTATCCTCTACGCTCCTCTGGCTACATTTCTTCTGGGAATCTCGGGGATCTCTGTTCCCTGGAAGACCATAGCCCTGGCGGTGATTATCTATATCTGCAGCCCTTTAGTGGCCGGATGGATTACCAGAAGACAGGCTATCAAAAGCAAGGGAAAGGAGTGGTTTGAGCAAAAACTCATACCCCCTCTGAGCAAAATGGCCATTATTGCTCTTCTCATTACACTGGTCGTCCTTTTCGCCTACCAGGGGGAAAAAATAATCAAGCTTCCCGCTTTGATTGGTATGATTACCGCGGCGATATTTGTTAACATTCTGCTGATCTTTGGACTAAGTTATGTTCTGGCAAAGGCATTTAGACTGGGCTACGAGGATGCTGCTCCAACCGCTATTATTGCCGGAAGCAACCATTTTGAGGTAGCTATTGCTGTGGCTACTACTCTGTTTGGCGTAACCTCAGGAGCGGCTTTGGCCACAGTGATAGGAGTCTTAACCGAGGTTCCTATAATGCTGTTTCTGGTAAAGCTTTGCAAAATGACACGGGGCTTTTTCTCCTCATCTACCCCTCAAGCTCCTCTCTAGCGGTTCAGGGACCCTTGGGATCGGATTCGCTCAGGGGGAGAAATTGATATCTAATCATACGTCTCCCGTCATGTTGGTGCATTAAAAAGAGCAGGAATTCTTTCCTCAGAAAAGGAAGGAGTAAGTGTCTATTGCAGCGCACAGGACCAAAATGTCTATAAAATACTCGCTCTTGCTCCTTATTCTGCAAAGAAGGTAGCAAAGGAAAAGGTTGCTATCTTGAGCTAAATTTTTTTCAGTTATAGCTGCATATTTGACCATTAAAACATAAACGAAAAACAATGTGGATATCCATTCTTTTTTCCGGAGTAAAGGCACTCCTTGAGTATCTATCTGCTCATGTTTTAGCCTGTCTTGTTCCTGCTTTCTTCATTGCAGGTGCTATAAGCAGTATGATACGAAAAGAAGTCATTTTGAAGTACTTTGGACCTGGTGCTAATAAAGGTTTATCCTATGCTGTAGCTTCAGTGGCAGGAACAGTTCTTGCCGTTTGTAGCTGTACTATCCTACCTCTTTTTTCCGGAATATACACTATGGGGGCAGGAATAGGTCCTGCTACCACATTCTTATATTCAGGTCCGGCTATAAACCTTCTTGCAATCATCTACTCTGCCCGTCTTTTAGGAGGTGATTTGGGCCTGGCAAGAGCAGCTGGTGCAGTTAGTTTTTCCATAATCATTGGCCTTATAATGTCAGCAGTTTTCGAGAAGAAAAGAAAAGAAAAGGCAGAATTTGCTCCTGCAGCCAACCCAGAAAAACCTCAAAAAAGCGGTCTGGTAACTCTTCTCTTCTTTGCTGATCTTGTAGCCATACTGTTTATGGGAGCCTGGGGAAAGTGGTGGACAGTAGCTTTTTTGCTAGCTATGTTGCTTATTCTATTAAAGCTATGGTTCACAAAAGAAGAGGTTTTATCCTGGCTTAGATCAACCTGGCAATTTGTCTTGCTTATCCTACCCTGGCTTTTAGTAGGAGTATTTGCCGCCGGGATAATCAAGGCGATACTTCCACCTGAGGTAATCCAGACCTGGGTAGGAGGTAATGCTCTCAGGTCTAACTTCATCGCCTCAGTGGCAGGTGCTTTAATGTATTTTGCTACCTTGACCGAGATCCCTATATTAAAAGCGTTTCTTGATTTGGGTATGGGAAAAGGTCCTGCCCTGGCCCTGCTTCTAGCAGGACCAGCATTATCCCTTCCCAATATGCTGGTTATAAGAAGTATTATGGGAACGAAAAAGGCCTTAGTGTACATAGGACTTGTAGTTGTTATGTCCACTCTTATAGGGACGATATTTGGAAGCTTTGTTTTCTAAAGAATAAATAAATAAGGAGGATATAAATATGAAGGTGCAAATCCTTGGAATAGGCTGTCCTAAGTGTAGAAAACTGGAGGCCAATGCCAGGAAGGCAATTGATGAGCTTGGAATTGGTGCTAAGGTTGAAAAGGTGCAGGATATAAAAAAGATAAGCACATTTGGGGTAATGATGACTCCAGCTCTGGCAATCGACGGTAAAGTCAAATGTTCCGGAGAAATAGCATCACCGGAGAAGATAAAAAAATGGCTGCAGGAGGTAGAATAATATGGCAGAAGAAAAGCACTGGAAGGAAAGGAGTGTTCCCGAAAAATCGTGGAAGATGCAGGCTTTAAGATAACTAAAAGATTTGTCCTTTCAAGAGATATAGGGATGAAAAAGAAACCGCTCCACGAAGATATTGGCAGAAGTTTGAAACCAGTAATGGAGTATATTTCAGAAGATGATGTCAAAAAGGCAAAGAAACTAATTGTAAAAGCAATAAGGGCATGATTGGGTACTTAAGAGGAGGGTCAAGAAAGATGAGAAAGGTTGAAGTTTCATCCGAATATCCTCCAGAGGAAGGGAGATATTTGAGGGGAAACGATTATTCGCCTGTAGCCGTGGTGGTGATTTTAATTCATCCTGCCGACAGGATTCCTCCCGGGATTGAAGCATTAGTGAGGACTGGTGTGGAAAGTGGTGCTGCTCTATCAGGAACGCTGCAAACTGAAAACATTGGAGTAGAGAAAATCATCTGTAATATCGTGGCAAATCCCAATATTCGTTACATCGTTCTTGCCGGACCAGAATCCCCTGGACATCTTACCGGTGAAGCTCTTATTGCGCTCTTTAAGAATGGAATAGATCAAAGAAAACGGATCGTGGGTACTAAAGCTCCTACTCCCTACCTTTTCAATATCCCTGCTGAACAGGTTGAAAGATTCAGAAAACAGCTCAAGTTGGTCAATCTTCTCAATGAGGGACATCCTGATATTATTGGACAAGCAGTTTGGTCTTGTTATCAGGAAAGGCCTACTCAGTTTCGATCCTACGCCTTGTATGATCCAGGTGCCTATCCTGCTAAACCCTTATCCAGGAAAATTACTTGGAGAGTAACTCGACCTGAAGCTGAACCAAAGGATGAAGAGGAACGCAGCCAAGTGCAAAAGCTCAAAGATATGATGGCATTAGTAAAGAAAAGGGTAGAAGAACGAAATAAAAGCAGACAAGAAGAGCGATGACCCTGCAATGGAGGGAATCAAATATTCCCAAAGGGATAATGTCTAAATTAAGATGAATAAAAAGATCTGGACGAATATAATAGTTCTAGTAGTGATAGCCCTCGTTCTCTTGGGAGGTTTTCTATTTAACAAAGCTCGTCGGTCGTCCGTCCCTGAAGAATCAAGAATAGTCGTGCCATTCCCTGAGCAAAAGGAACAAGAGCAGCTGGATCTATCCGAGGAAGAGAAAAAGGCCGTCGAGACTTCTCCCGAAATCGTCGTACCGGAAGAGGAAAAAATAGTAATACTGGCCACAGTCAACGGAACACCCATTACCTCTGAAGAACTCGATCGAGAATGGGAGACTCTTCCCTCTCAATATCGGGATGTTTTTCACGAGGATAAGGAAGAGTTTCTCAACCAGCTAATTACAGAGAAAATCTTGCTTCAAGAGGCTGAGAGACAAGGATTAGAAAATGAGAAAGAGGTTCAAGAGAAAATTGAGAAGGATAAAGAACGCAGAAAAGAGATCCTCATTCAGGAGCTGATTCAAAGCATAACCAAGGGGGTGCAGGTCTCCCCGGAGGAAATAAGAAAGTTGTACGAGGAACTTAAGAAGGAAATCCTCGACGAGCCCTTCCAGGAGGTAAAAGATCAACTGAAGGTTTATCTTCTCCAGCAAAAAACAAAGGAGAAGTTGGAGGCTTGGGTAGAAGAGCTAAAAAGCAAGGCAAAAATCACCAGGAACGGGGAGTGGATAAAAGCCCAACGGATGGCAAGAACGAAAAATCCACTTGATGACGCCCTTAAAAAGGATAGACCAGTGCTGGCTGATTTTGGACGGGGTGTTTGCATACCCTGCAAACAAATGAAGCCCGTTCTGGAAGAGCTGGCTATCGAGTACGAAGGAAAAGTATCTATTCTTATTATCGAAATCGACGAGTACCCCGCTCTTACCGGACGTCATCATATAAGACTCATCCCCACGCAGATATTTTTTGATGCTGAGGGAAACGAAGTTTATCGCCATGAAGGATTTATGAGCAAGGAGGCTATAAAAGAGAAGCTCAAACAGATAGGAGTCAAATAGTGCTGGAAAATCTATCAGTAAACATAAACCAGATTCTCCAGACAAATCATTGGCTTGCCCCTCTGGCTGCATTCCTAGGGGGACTTTTAACTGCCTCGAATCCATGCGTTCTGGTTATGATTCCTCTTATGATTGGCTTTATAACTGGCAATGAACAAACCGTGGGAGTGAAAAGGTCACTTATTTTCTCTGGCCTTTTCGTACTCGGTCTCTCCATCACCTTCACTATTTTGGGAATAATTGCCGCCCTCGGGGGGAGACTTTTCGGAAATGTGGGTAGTTACTGGAAGTATATCGTTTCTCTCGTAGTTCTGGTTATGGGGGTACACCTGTTAGGTTTTTTGCGATTTAGCTTTTCCATACCTGTAAACACAAAGTTTTTGGGGAAAGGTAAACTCAGCTCGCTCTCTTTAGGTATGCTTTTTGGAATCGTCTCTACGCCATGTGCTGTCCCCATCCTTGTGCTGCTTTTAACCTATATTGCTACCAAGGGAAGCAGCATACTCTACGGAGGCATCTTGCTATTTTTTTACGCTCTGGGACACTGTTTACTCATTCTTCTTGCTGGCACCTCTATGGGAGCAGCCAAAGCCTTCATAGAGTCAAAAGGAGCCCGGAAGGTTAACTCCATATTAAGAAAGATAGCTGGGGTTTTGGTAATATTAGTTGGTCTGTATTTTCTGTTTTTGTAGAGAAGTGGAGGTTATGGATGATAATAAAGACGGTCTTTAATGTGTGGAAAATTGATAGGGGAGTAAGATGGAGAAAGATTGACAAATTATTTTTACCAGACATTATATAGGTGAATTTTAATATACCTATATGAGCGTATGCTGTGGGTCAATCATAATCACCGAAAGACAAAGGACCCTGGGTACCTTTCCAGGGAACGTTTGCAAAAGTGAGATTCAGAGCTAAACTCTATGGAAGAAATAACCAGGATATTTAAAGCTTTATCAGACCCTACCAGGTTTAAAATATTTTTCCTTTTGTCCAGAAAGAGTCTTTGTGTCAAGGCCCTGGTAAGTCTCCTTCAAATCTCCCAACCTGCAGTTTCCCAGCACCTTAACGTTCTTAAGCAAGCGAATCTGGTTACGGCAGAAAGAAAAGGCTATTGGATGCATTATTCAGTCAATCAGCGAAGAGTAAAAACATTCCTCAATGAACTCA
>JAUVZN010000106.1 GCA_030602545.1 Candidatus Aerophobota bacterium | reverse complement strand
CTCTCTTGCCCCTTTTTTGGCTATCATAGCCTCCGCTCTTACCTATTTTCTGGTTAATACTTTTTCTGTATCCTCCGCTATTGCCTTTCAGGAGAAAACTTCTCCCCTGGATATGTGGCTGGTCAACTTTAAATGGGCCATGCCCAACTATCTGGCCCAAACTCCTCTTGGATTCCTTATGGCCTTGATTTACAAGTGGATAAGCTGGTGGGCGGTTCTATTTTTCCTCTTTCCTCTATTCGTTGCCTATTATGCCTACAGGCTCTACATGGACATGCGAAGGCAGCATCTCAGTACCATCCAGGCTCTGGCTGCAGCGGTCGAAGCCAGGGACCCCTATACGGAAAAACACTCTGAGCGGATGGCGGAATATGCTGCAGCCACAGCACGGGAACTGGGGCTTTCAATGAGTACAGCAGAAGTTATAAGATACGCTGCCATCCTGCACGATATTGGAAAAATTGGCGTTAATGACAAAATTCTTGGTAAACAGAACGGGTTGACAGCGAAAGAATGGACCAAGATAAGGAAACATCCCGGCATAGGAAAAGATATACTCATCCAGGTTAATTCGTTAGACAAGGCTTCTCAGCTAATTTACTCTCATCATGAAAGATACGATGGTAAGGGTTATCCCGGGAAATTGAAAGGTGAAGACATACCTATAGGGGCTAGAATCCTTGCAGTGATAGACACCTACGATGCTATGACTTCCAGAAGGCCCTACCGTCCTGCCCATTCGGCTAAAGAAGCGATAGATGAGCTAAAGAAGAAAGCCGGCACCCAGTTTGATGGCAAAGTAGTAGAGGCTTTCCTGAAAGTGCTAAGTCGCCATGCTACTTGATATATTTTTTTTCTCTCTGGCAGTAGCACTAATTCGAAAAGGGAAACTGCGAAGACTGGCCGATCTTCCCCTCAAGAGAACAGAGCTTATAATTCTGGGATTTCTAATTCAGTTTGGTCTAGTTTTTTTGGGACAAAAAGGCTTTTCTTTACTCCTGAAGTGGGGGGCGTATCTTCACATACTATCCTATCTTCTTCTTCTGGTGGCTATGTGGTATAACCGGCATATCAGGGAGATGAGGATTATCGGACTGGGAATCTTAATAAACTTCATAGTAATCTTAGCCAACGGGGGACAGATGCCAGTTTCTGTGGATGCTCTCCTCAGGGCTCATCTTGAGGATTTTTTGCATCTTCTGAGTAGTAAAACCTATGTTATTCACACTATTTTAGGGGAAAACACTCAGCTTAAGTTTCTGGCAGATGTCATACCCCTACCTCCTCCCTATCCCCGACCCCGGGTTTTGAGCATAGGCGATATAATTATGGCCGTAGGTCTTTTTATCCTCATTCAAAGGAATATGGTGCAAAGGGTGAGCTAAGCGGAAGGGAAGAATCCCCAGATATTCCTTGACGTAGGATTTCGGATATATTATAATGGGAAACAAAGAACGAGGGAAAATGGATATATACTCTATGTTAAGAACGATGAAAGAGAAAGGTGCCTCGGATCTACATATCGTACCGGGAGCTTCAGCTACCCTTCGCATAGATGGGATTTTAGTCCCTTTAGAGAAAAGGAAATTAACCGCTGGGGAATCAAAGTCTCTCACCTATTCTCTCATGGACGATGAGAAAATAAGGGACTTTGAGAAAAATAAAGAACTGGATTTTTCCTGGGGTGCAGGTGAATTAGAATCTTCTTCCGGGACCTCGGTTGCAGGGAGATTTAGGGTCAATGTTCATTTTCAACGAGGATCTATAGCTGCGGCCATCAGAAACATTCCTGGCCGAATCCCTTCCCTGATAGAGTTAAATCTCCCCCCTATCTTAGAAAAACTGGCCCTCAGAGAGAAAGGTCTTATCCTGGTAACAGGACCGACCGGTTGCGGCAAGACAACAACCCTGGCGGCTTTGGTAGAGATAATTAATAGTCAAAGAGCTGCTCACATCATTGTTATAGAGGATCCGATAGAATATATACATACCCATAAAAGGGGTATAGTGGAACAAAGAGAGGTGGGAGTAGATACTCTCAGTTTTGCCAGGTCTTTGAAATATTGCCTGCGCCAGGATCCCGATGTTATCTCTATTGGAGAAATGAGAGATCTGGAGACTATAGCTACCGCCGTTACCGCTGCTGAGACCGGACATTTAGTCATAGCTACTCTACATACACCTGATGCACCTCTGGCCATAGATAGAATCATTGATGTTTTTCCTCCACATCAGCAGTATCAGATAAGGATGCAGCTTTCTACTACTCTCCAGGCTGTAATTGCTCAAATTCTTCTTCCCAGAAAGAATGGAACTGGAAGAGTGCCGGCGGTAGAATTATTGATAGCTAATCCTGCTGTAAGTAACCTTATCCGAAGTAAGAAAATCCATCAGCTTTACACAGTTATGCAGACGGGAAGTGGGTCTGGGATGCGGACCATGGATCAAGCATTAAAGGAGCTGGTTCAAAAAGGTCTGGTGAGTTTTGAGACGGCTCTATCTCGGGCCAGGGATCCACATTCTTTCCGGGAGTCTTTAGGTTAAATCATTGGAGATGTCGCCAAAAGGGCCTTGGCAGGGGGTTAGAGGTCATGAAAGCAGTGGGAAGATTTTATGGGAGGTATATCCGGGGGAATGGAAAGGAGACTCTACTGTGGGCTTTCATTGCCTTTGCCTCAAGTGTAGGGATATCCAGATTAATTGCTCTGGATACGGAGAAAGGGAAAGCGATCTTTGGGTACTTGTATATTAAGGGATATCACATTCATCATTTTTACTGGGGAATCCTCCTGTTGATTCTGTCCAATTGGATGACTCTGATAAAGTACAAAAGATTGTATAAGAGAACATTCAAGGGCATGGCCAGTATTATGTTTGGAGGAGGACTGGGGCTGATAGTTGATGAATTTGGACTTCTGCTCACCATGGAGTTTGGAATTAAAGGTAACTATTGGGCTCCCCAATCTTATTACGCCATAGGTGTAGTATCATCTCTTTTCTTGGTCTGTTTGTTGTTTTTGAGGGCGGATTAGAGTCGAATTAATTTCACGAAATGATCTACCCTTTAAACTTTCCTGCCTGAAAAGTCTGCTTTCTCCTTGTAATATCAAGATTCTTTTTTCTCAAGGAAAGTGTCTTCCAGAACTT
>JAUVZN010000004.1 GCA_030602545.1 Candidatus Aerophobota bacterium | reverse complement strand
GCATATTACGGTTAGCTCTGGATTAGCCAGTTTTACCCCGGTAGCGAAGCCAAGGGGTCGGCCGTGAAGGGTGTGAAAATAGTCGCCTGACCAATAGGTGCACATTCTTCCCGTACAGCCGCTGCCCCCAACCCAGAGCACTTTGTCTGGATCAAGCTCCAGCTCCTCAATGGCCTTGATAGTATAATACCAGACCTGTCCAATTCCGCATCCTTCACACCACAGATGAGGAGTTCCCGGCCGGTCAAACCTGAAATAGCGAAGAGCAGGATGCTGCTTCATTTTATCTCACCCTCCTTATCAAATTGTATATCTCATCTGGACGGTGAAGTTCCACACCTGGCTTGGGGAAAGAAATAACTTCTGCTTTTCCTCCCACCGCTCTTTCCACTTCCCGAACCATCTTTCCCACATTCATTTCAGGAACAATGATAGCCCTGGGTCCTTCACTCACTACTCTCTTGAGATAAGGATCAGGAAAGGGCCATAGAGTAATAAGTCTAAGATAACCTGCCTTTATTCCATCCTTCCTCGCTCTTATTACTGCCCGTCTGGCCGCCCGAGCCGTGGAGCCGTAAGAAAGGACCAGAACTTCCGCATCTTCCATGAATGCTGTCTCTATTCGGGTCAGATCATCCACCTTTTTTTCTACCTTATTACAGAGCCTTTCCACCAGGGCCTTCTGAACCTCATAAGAAGTGGAGGGAGAACCTGTTTCGGTATGGGTGAGACCGGAAACAGGCATTCTATACCCTTCCCCGAAAGCTGGCATGGGAGGAACATCGGTGTCGGAGTTCACCTTAAAGGGGATAAAATCCTTGGGAGGAACTTTGGGTTTCCTTCTTTCTACCACGCTTACCTTTTCGGGAATAACCACTTTCTCCCTCATATGGCCCACAATCTCATCGGCGAGAATAAAAGTGGGAACCCGGTAAATCTCGGAAAGATTAAAAGCCTCTAAAGTAAGATCGAACATTTCCTGAGGGGAGTCAGGAACCAGAGCAATAATGGAGTAATCAGCATTACTTCCGTATCTTACCTGATAGACATCCCCCTGCATGGTCTTGGTGGCCACTCCTGTTCCCGGGCCGGCTCTTTGGACATCAACAATGACACAGGGAGTTTCTGTTATGGCAGCGTATCCTATGCACTCCTGCATCAGGCAGATTCCATTGCCCGAGGTGGCTGTCATAGCCTTCCACCCTCCACAGGCTGCTCCGATAACAATGGTCAAGGAATCCAGTTCATCAGCCCCCTGAACAAAGATTCCTCCCACATCGAAGAGCCGCCAGCTCAATCTCTCGGAAACTTCCGTGGCCGGAGTGATGGGGTAGCCGGCGAATAAATCACACCCCGCAGCCATAGCTCCTTCGGCACAGGCCTCATCTCCCTGGAGAAGGTGAATACCTGATAAGAGTCTTTTATTCATCGTTATCTCCCTCCACGGCGATGGCGAAATCAGAACAGTAGAGCTCGCATATCCTACACTCTGTACATTCCTCAATTTTATTGACCACAGGGGGGAAAACCCCCTTCTTGCTCAGGGAAGAGGAAGGAATTAGAATCTTCTTAGGGCAAAATTCTATGCATATGCCACAACCACTGCAAAACTCCTGATTTATGTAAATCTTCATCCTCAGTCTCCTAAGCGAGAGCAAGATCGAAGCTGATCTCCACTCGTAGTGCTATATCTTATATACAATATACAATCTTCACTGAACCTGTCAAACCGTCACCTGTCCAGAAGCTCTCTTAAGCGAAACCGAAGAGTTTAGGCACATACAGTACAAATGGCTGACAGTAAGAAACAAGGAAAAGCACAGATAAATCCAGGAAAAACATAGGCAGGACTGCCCGGGCAACCTTTTCCAAAGAGGTTTCGGCAATGTTTGCACTGATAAATAGGCAAAGTCCCACAGGAGGAGTAATTAAACCAAGACATAGGTTAACAATCATAATCATTCCAAACTGGAGGGGATGTATACCTACCTGCCAGGCCAAAGGAGCAAGAGCTGGAGCAAGCATAATTATAGCTGCTCCCGGATCCATTACACATCCCACTCCCAAAAGGATAATATTGATTAATAAGATAACTACATAGGGATTGGAAGATATGGAGAGAACAGCCCCACTGATAGCCGCTGGTACCTGATACGTACACAATACCCAGGAGTAAAGTCGAGCAGAGGCTAAAAGCAAAAATACCACCCCTGTCGTAACAGCAGCGTTGATAAAAAGACGGGGCAAATCAGAGATCTTCAAAGTTCTAATAACCAAAAAGCCTACAAAAAGGGCATATCCCACAGCTACTGCCGCCGCTTCTGTTGGAGTAAATATTCCACTTAAAATTCCTCCCAGAATTATAAGCGGCATAACCAAGGCAACAACGGCATTTGCAAAAATACGTATGAATTCCTTAAAGGTGACCTTAATTATTTTTTTGGGATAGTTTTTCTTCACTGCAATAAAGTGAACAATAATCATATCAGTAATTCCAATTAAGATACCAATGGGAATTCCGGCAGCAAATAAAGCTCCAATAGATTCTCCCATAGTAGCTCCATAAAGTACTGCCAGAATACTAGGAGGAATAATTGGTCCCTGCAGGGAAGAAGATGCAGTAATAGCTGCACTAAAAGGAGCATCGTATCCAGCCTTTTTCATTGCCGGGATGAAGATTGATCCAAGAGCAGAAACATCAGCTGCGGCTGATCCAGTAATCCCTCCAAAGAACATACTGGTAACAACATTGCCATGGGCTAAAGCCCCTCTAAATCTTCCCACCAGAACATCGGAAAAATTGACTATTCTATCCACGATTTTAGCCCGATTCATAATCTCTCCTGCCAGTATAAAGAAGGGAATACACATTAAAGGAAAGGAATCAAGGCCAGTGAATATCCGCTGGGCTATTACTTTGAAAGGAACCCCTCCTATTGTCATGACCCCTATCATCCCGGTAAGACCCAGACATATTCCCACCGGTACTCCCAGAAGAAGGGTTACCACGAACATTAAAATCGAGATATAAAGTCCCATTTTTGTTTATTCTTTATTACTTATTCTCTTGCGGTCTAAATTTTTCCAATATAAGAGAAACAGTTTGAATAATCATAAGTAAACTCCCTGTTGGAACAGACATATAAGGTATCCACATTGGAATAAGTACCGAAGGGGACCTCTGAGGAGCAACAAACTTAGCCATAGATACCCCCTCTATAAACACCACCAAAAAGAAAAAGAGTATAAGTACATCAGCTACAAGATATATATATCTTTTGTAGGAGGAAAATATTCTATCCACAAGCATGTTCAACCCTATATGTTGACCTCTTTTTAAGGCAACGGAGAAAGCTAAAAGACCTGCCCATACCATGAGGTAGCGAGCTATCTCCTCAGACCAAGCAGGAGCCATGTTGAGAACGTAACGCATGAATACCGCATACAAGATGACGGCCAAACCAGAAGTACTCAGAGCAATTAAAATAACTCCCACAACTTTATTTGTTTTTTCACTGAACCACTCTATTGCCAGGTAAATCTCATTGAAGATCCTTGCAGGCAATGTTAAACTATCCTTTGTTTAAAACTATCCCTACAGCACAGCTGTAGGGATAGTTTTGTTTTTTGACCAATCCTACTTGAACCGGATGCCTACTTTACAAGCACCACCCCGGCCCCGACCTCTCCTTTTCCCGGAGCTTCTAGCATTACTTTTACCTCTTCGATAGTTTGTACAAATCCGTCTACCCATTTAGGATCAACTTGCGTTTTAAGCCAGTCTATTACCGGTTGTTGACTTTTCTCTCTAAAAAGATTGATCTCCTCAGCTGTAGGTACGTAGATCTCCATTCCATAGTCTGCTAACTCTCCTAATGCAATGCAGTTAGAGGTATATGTTTCTGCACCTTTATGGAACAGGCCAGAGATCTCTGCCCCCTCGTATACAATTTGTCTGAGATCATCCGGAAGAGAATTATAGAAGTTGTCGTTGATGAAGGTGAAGTCAATGCTGTAGATATGCCCGTCAATAGTATAGTACTTTTGAACTTCGTAGAATTTTGTCACCACAACAAGGCTGGGTGGATTTTCCTGTCCATCAATTACTTTTTGCTGGAGGGCAGTGTAGAGCTCACCCCAGGCAATGGGAACAGGACTTGCTCCCAGAGATTCCACCATTTTCATATGACCTCTATGCTCCATTGTTCTGATTTTTAAACCCTTCAGGTCAGCTGGAGTGTGGATAGGGCGGATATTATTGGAGAAATTTCTGAAACCGTTTTGATTAACATCTAAACAACGAATTCCAGTTTTTCTCGTCATCTCTCCCATCAGTTTTCTCATGAAGGGACTGTCCAGAGTGTACCAGGCCTCGGTGTAGGTTCTAAAGGCATAAGGAATTGCGGTAGCCAGAATCTCCGGAAAGAAAATTCCTACCGTACCCTCACTTACATTGCTCATCTGAATACTGCCCAGTTGAACTCCTTCTATCATTTCCCTTTCCGAGCCCAATTGGCAGGCAGGGTAAAGTTCTACCTTTATCCTTCCCGCGGAGCGATCCTCGACATACTTTTTAAACACAACTGCATCAGCATGAGCGGAAGCTCTAATGGGGTCAGGATTATCTCCATAGGCAAACCTTATTACTATAGGATTATCGCCCCAGGCTAAACCAGCAAAGACCACGGTAAGAGTAACCACCAGCAACAATACTAACCCTGTCTTACTTTTCTTCATTCTAACTTCCTCCTTTTCTTCATTCTAACTTCCTCCATGACTTTTTTATCCTGTTTTTTTGTCTATTATCACCCCCTTTACTCTGTTTTTATGCCCCTTACAATTGACTTATCTTAATCATTATCCATAATAATAGGGTTTTCCAAAAAAGTCAAGTCTTCGTAATTTCATAACCATGTAGACCATTTTTGAAAGTTGGCGCATTTTGAGACTGGCTCATCCAAAATCTAACAGAACCTGGCACAATGCTTCCTGTCCGAACATCTCTAGTTACATCTTTCCTTACATGCACTTCCCCAGAAACGTTGTATACTATGCTTGAAGGTGAGCTTTCAAGGCACCAGAACTATTTTAATTGCCTTTTTTTGCTCTGCCAGAGAACATGCATGGTTAATATCTTCTAGTTTAAAAGTATGACTAATGACTGGCTCTATCTTAATTTTGCCTTGGGAATATAGCTCCAAAGCTAATAAATAGTCTGCCCAGGTAAAACCCTGCAAACCCTTGATTTGTTTTTCGTCTCTGACCACATTCCATGGCTTAAAGCTGACAGACTGTCCCAAAAAACCGCTGCCTCCCATCAAAAATAAACCGCCTGGCCCGGTCATCTCTATGGCCTGAGTAACTGCATCAACTCGTCCTGTAGCTTCTATAATCAGATCGGCTCCCCTTCCTTTAGTTAATTCGTTTACTCTTTGAACCGGATCAATGATATCCCCTTTTATGATCTCATTTGCTCCTAAATGTTTTGCCAGTCTTAAACGCTCCTCATCAGTACTTAAACCGACTATCACTACATAGCCCGGCCCTGATGCCAGCGCCGCTTGCAGGATAAACAGTCCGAACGGTCCTGGCCCCAGAACAACAATGAAACTACCAGGTTTTACATGGTTTGTCCGAAAAGCACGAACTGCGGTGGTTATAGGCTCTAGTATAGCAGCTTCCTCATCCGGGATATTCTCTGGAACCTTGAAGAGAATCTCTTCTGAAACAGCCACATATTCAGCAAAGCAGCCTGGTGAGTCAATTCCCACATGATCCCAATCATGACATCTATTATACATCCCTATTTTGCATGCATAGCACTTTCCACACCCCTTGATACCACTGCTGGTTATCCGATCACCAATACTAACCTTTCTCACTTTAGAGCCCAGTTCAACTACCTCTCCACAAAACTCATGCCCCAGAATTAAAGGAACCTTCACGGGGCCATGTCTTCCCATAAAGGTATTGTTTCTGATAGCGACATCTGTTCCACAAAGTCCTGCTGCTTTAACTCTTACTAAAGCTTCGGTGGACTTTGGTTTTGGAATCTCCACTTCTTTTACCACGCACTCCGCTTTTTCATCAATCTTAACAACTGCCTTCATTCTTTCAATCTCCCTTCACAAGATTTTATAACTTCACTGTCCTGCCTTGCTCCGCAGAAAGATAAGCTGCATAAGCTGCTTGTACAACCTGCTTCCCTAATTCGCCATCTGAGATTGGATTTCTATCGCAACAAACCGATTCAATGAAATCTTGCATCTCATGAGGATACCCTCTCATCCAATCCTCATCCGGCGAAGGAAAATTCCAGCCCGCCTTCGTCTCAAGCTTTTCAGTAAGATACTCATCGCCGAAAATATCCGGCGCAGGTGCGTAAACCTTACAGGAATTATTTGAAGCCATATTGCATTTAATGATACTATTGGATAGATAAATATCCACTGTATTCACTACTCCACCCAACGTTATATCATTGGAAAAAACAGTTGCTTTTGTCCCATCCTCGAATGTCAAAAATACAGCTGCCCAGTCCTCAACATCTTTCCACTCGGAAACAACCCATTTTCGCTTCTCCTTCACAAAGGAGGGAAGGTGGGTTAAATTCCCCGTTTCTGCTGTAACCGATTTTACCCTTATTGGGCTTTTGTCCTTAATGATCCCCTCATAATTCTTTAGATGGATAACTACCCCTAAGGGGTGTGATCCCAATCTTAACAGGGCACCGCCGCCACTTAACTTCCATGTTCGAGAATAAGAAGCATGGGAACCACTGTGGCTTTCCTCGGCTCTCATATCTAGAATCGTGCCCTGGCTAACTCTGATAAGTCTTTTTGCCTTTTGCACCGGCGGTGCATACACTAAATCTTCAGCATAGGCAAGCTTAACCTTATTCATCTTCGCTGTCTCTACTATCTCATCAGCATTTTCCACAGCTTTCTTATACATCTTAGATTTGGGAACAGAGGTTCCTACAAACTCTACACTTTCACTTAGGTCCTCTCCGAAATAGCCGGTCAATGGTTTTTCGCAAATAATATGTTTTCCTGCCTTTGCACTATCCACACAAACCTTCTTATGGAGATAATTAGGGACGCACACGTCAACAATATCTATAGCTTTATTCTCTAAGAGATATCTGTAATCTGTATAGTGGCGAGGGATATTGTGTTTTTTGGCAAATAATTCAGAGCTTTGTCTGGTTCTCGATGCAACTTCTACTACTTCTACCTCAATACCCTTGACTTTTTTGAATGAGTCAACATGTAAATGTGCGGCAAAACCACAACCGACCATTCCTACTTTTATCTTTCTCATGTCTACCCTCCTTTTATTGGCAAAGTTGTCCTTTGCGCAAAATTCAGAAACCATCCTCCCAAGTACTGTCGCCCTATCCTCGCACCCCGTAGGAAGAGAATCTGTTATGAGAAAGGATTGGAGATACAGCAAACATGAGGATGATGTGCCCAAAATTCCTGACCAGAGGCTAAGGGAATCAAGACAAATCTCAGAAAGGGAGAAGCAAAAACTTCAAAGTCTTCACCTTCACCTCGGGTCCTCCGAGCTAAAGAGAAAGAGCGAAGAGAAAACATTTAGAAACTATGTGATTCAACAACCTTTAATTCGGTTAGGGGTTAGCTCATTTGACAACCAAGGGATAAGGATGACACCTACTTCTCGAAAGATAAATATCACAACACCAAGCGGAAAGAATCTATAGAAGATTGGTTTATTTCGTCTATGGATTAAAAATGGTAGGATTCTCAAAGAGTCCCTTCACCTTCTTGAGAAATGCGGCCACCAGGACTCCATCAAGAATACGATGATCACCCACTAAAGTTAAACTCACTACTGGGGTTACCGCAACCTTGCCACCTCTTACCACTGGCCTATCCTTCATACCTCCTACAGCAAGGATAGCAGCCTGAGGTGGATTGATAATAGGGATGAAACTGTCCACACCGAACATCCCCAGATTAGAAACGGTAAAAGTGCCACCGGATACATCTTCCAGGGAAAGTCTTCCTTTCCGAGCCTTATCAGTGAACTCTTTAAGGGTGGAGGAAATCTCCCCCAGGGACATTCCATCAGCCTTATGGATAACCGGCACCACCAGTCCCTCTTCCGTGGCCACAGCCACACTGATGTTGATATCCTCTATTAGGTTAATCTTCCCCTCGACGAATCTGGAGTTCAGGAGGGGATGATCTCTTAGTGCTTTAGATGCTCCTTTGATAAGAACGGCTGTAAGAGAGAGAGGAGCAGAAAATTTCCTTTCTACCTCGGGAGCCATTTTTTTGACGAGATCGAGGACGCTCCTCATCTCTACATCCATACTCACGGAAAAATGAGGAACTGTTTTGAAACTCTCGCTCATTCTCTCAGCGGTGAGTTTTTTAATACCGGTGAGGGTAACCAGTTTCCCCTTAGGGGGAGGTTCCTTCTTTTCCCTGACAGTCTTTAGAATATCATCTCTTACTATTCTGCCCTCTGGACCAGATCCCTTAATCCGGCTTAAGTCCACTCCCTCCTCTTCTGCTAATCTTTTGGCTGCCGGAGAAATTTTTATGCGCCTGGCCTGAGAAAGAAGATCGGATATATCCTCATTCTTTTCTCCCACCACTGCCAAAAAATGGCCTATCGGTCGAACCTCATTTTCCCCCACCAGGATCCTCAGGAGCACTCCATCCTGGGGAGCCTCTATTTCGTAGGTTGCCTTTTCCGTCATAATCTCCAGGAGGCCTTCCCCTTTTTTAATACTCTCTCCTTCTTTTTTCAGCCAGAGGGTAACAGTTCCTTCTTCCATCGTCTCTCCCAGCTTGGGCATAATTACTTCGATGGCCATACTTCACTCCTTCATTTGCTGAAAAGCTCGCGCAGGACCCTATAGCATCCCTTTAATCTCCCCTTCAATTCTTTCCTCAGTTGGGACCACAAAATCCTCTAGGACAGGGCTGAAAGGCACAGGTACATCTCGGGCTGCAATTCTTTTCACCGGAGCATCCAGATAATCAAACGCAGCCTCTGTTATACGTATACCAACCTCAGCTCCTACTCCTCCTGTCAAACACGCCTGATGAACAATAGCCACCCTATTTGTCTTCTTAACCGAAGCTACCACGGTTTCCATATCAAGAGGATGAAGGCTCCCTAGATCGATAACCTCCACTTCGATTCCTTGTTTATGGAGCTTCTCTGCCACAGAAAGACAGCGATGAAGCATCAAGGAATAACTCACTACCGTTACATCTTTACCCTCTCTCTTTATTTGGGCTTTCCCTATAGGTAAGGTATAATCGCCTTCAGGCACTCCGCCTCTTATCTGGTACAAGAGTATGTGTTCCAAACACATGACAGGATTATTTTCTCTTATTGCTGTCTTAAGGAGACCCTTAACATGGTAAGGGTCTGAAGGTACCACAATCTTGAGCCCAGGGGTATGAAGAAACCAAGCTTCGAGATGCTGAGAATGTTGACCTGCTGCTCTTCTCAACCCTCCAAAGGGAACCCTTATAACCAAAGGTACCTTCGCCTTACCCCCAAACATATAATGTATCTTTGCTACCTGGTTTACAATCTGATCCATTGCCAAGCACAAAAGGTCAACAAACATTATCTCTACAACGGGACGCATGCCTGTTATTGCAGCTCCCAAACCGTAGCCTACGATAGCTGCCTCGGACATGGGTGTATCCTTAACCCTATCGTCCCCAAATCTTTCCCAAAGTCCTTTTGTTGTTCCATAGGATCCACCAAACCGCCCCACGTCTTCCCCCATATAAAAAATCTTATCATCTTTTTCCATTTCTTCTCCAATTGCCTCTATTGCAGCCTCAGCATATGTTATCTCTCTCATACTATGTCTCCTCCTCAAAAAAGAGATCCTCCAGGGCATCCTCTGGGGAAGGGTAGGGACTTTCCTCGGCAAACTTTATTGCTTCCTCTAGCTCTTTATCAATCTGGCGATTTATTTTCTCTGCCAGTCCCTCGGTTAGGATGCCCTCCTTTGTTAAAGTCCATTTGAATTTTTGGATAGGACATTTTTCCTGACACTTTTTCAATTCTTCCCTCGATCTATAACTTAACTCTCTGGAGCCTTCTCCAACATAGTGACCTTTAAAACGGTAAGTTTTACACTCAACTAGAGTGGGACCCTTACCCTCTCTTGCTCGAGCTACAGCTTCTCCCGTAATCTCATAAACGGCTAATACGTCCATACCGTCAACTGTGAATCCAGGTATACCATAACTTTTGGCCCTGTCAGCTATATTAGGTATGGCGGTAGCTTTAGATTGAGAGGTGGAGATGGCATACTGATTATTTTCACAGATAAAAATAGCCGGAAGCTTCCAAACCGAGGCTAAATTTACTCCTTCATGAAACATTCCTTCATTTGCTCCCCCATCTCCAAAGAAGCTCACAGCAACCTGATCGGTTCCTCTAAGTTTCGCAGAAAGAGCAGCTCCACCAACAATAGGTATGTTAGCCGCCACTATGCCATTAGCTCCCAGGATTCCTATGTTAATATCGGCAATATGCATGGAGCCGCCTTTTCCCTTGCAGTAGCCCGTCTTTTTCCCGTAAAGTTCTGCCATGATAATCTTAACATCGCCACCTTTGGCAATTAGGTGGCCATGACCTCGATGGGTGCTTCCAATGTAATCATCTTCCCTGAGGTTAAATGTCACTCCTACAGCAACTGCCTCTTCTCCAATATATAAATGTTTCAACCCCGGCAAGATACCTCGCAAATGTAGCTCCTCAACCTTCAATTCAAATTTTCTTATTCTTAGCATCCTTCCGTACATGTCTAGCAAAAGCTGTTTATCCAACTTCATGGCTTGTTCTCCTGAAAGACTGTTCATTGTTGATTATTGTCTGCCACGGAAAAACTAAAGAAGATTCTTTGCTGCCCTCGATAGGGATATAAAGCCCCTAGTCACGAGCTCCTCTTTCCCTCTCGATAGATCAACCTGTTTATGGCATTGAGATAGGCCTTAGCACCGGCTTCAATAATGTCAGTACTCACCCCTCTCCCCGTCACCATCTTCCCCTTGGCCTCAACCTTAACCATAACTTCCCCCAGAGCATCCTTTCCCCCGGTAACAGAGTGAAGAGAATAATCTAATAAATTTAGTTTCATTCTGGTAACTCTATCTATCGCCCTGTAAGCCGCATCGATGGGGCCGTCGCCACAGGCAGCTTCCTGAAAGACTTTACCTTTTTTCTTAATCCTTACCGTAGCGGTAGGAAGAATCTGGTTGCCAGTTACCGTATGGATATACTCAAGTACATAAACCTGGGGAATGCGAAAAGTTTGCTCTTCTCCCATAAAAATGAGATCTTCATCGAAAACTTCCCTCTTTTTGTCCGTCAACTCCTTGAAGCTCTTAAAGGCAGCTTCCAGTTGATAAGCATCCAACCGAAAACCCAACTTCTTCATTCTTTCTTTAAAGGCATGCCTTCCGGAGTGCTTGCCCAAAACTAGCTCCCCCTCCTTCAAACCGATGGAGGCTGGAGTCATTATTTCATAGGTTGCACTTTCCTTAAGCACACCATCCTGATGGATACCCGCCTCGTGTCGGAAGGCATTTTCACCCACTATGGCCTTATTAGGTTGAACAGGAATTCCGGTAAGACGGGAGACCAGCCGAGATGTCCTGTAAATCTCACCTGTGTTGATATTGGTACAAAAAGGCAAAAGATCCCTTCGGGTAATCAGGGCCATAACTATCTCTTCCAGAGAGGCATTACCTGCCCTCTCCCCGATCCCATTGATGGTGCACTCCACCTGTCTAGCCCCTGCTTTTATCCCAGCAATGGAATTGGCAGTAGCCATCCCCAGGTCATTGTGGCAGTGAATACTCAAGGTGATCCTGTCAAGATGGGGCACATGTTGACAGATCTTGCCAACGAGAGTGCCAAAATCGTCGGGAGTACAGTAGCCTACAGTGTCTGGAATGTTAACTACGGTCGCCCCTCTCTCAATAACTGCCTGAATGACTTCACACAAAAAAGCCAAATCGCTTCGAGACGCATCTTCCGGAGAGAACTCCACCTCGGGGGTAAACTGTTTAGCAAATTGGACTGCCTCCACCGCTGAGGAGAGAACCTGCCGTGGGCCCATCCTGAGTTTATGCTCCATATGAATGGAAGATGTTGCAATGAAGGTATGAATTCTTTTATGCTTAGCTTCTCTTAGAGCCTCACCTGCTTTTTCGATATCCGAAGGAAGCGCTCGAGCCAGGGCGGTAATGACTGGAGCCTTAACTTCCCGGGCGATCCGCCTCACTGCCTCAAAATCACCAGGAGAAGAGGCAGGAAAGCCCGTCTCTATAACATCCACTTTCAGTCTTTCCAGTTGTCTGGCGATCTCCAGCTTCTCTTCAACGGTGAGGCTGGCCCCTGGAGATTGCTCTCCGTCGCGAAGCGTGGTATCAAAAACCATCACTTTTTCCATGAATCCTCTCCTCAAGGTCAACTATTAACAATGCTTATTTCTAAATGAGATAAATTATCCAGTACCTTCATCTCCCGGGGATCAAGTTCCACCACCGATATCTCACGGGGGTTCACTCGATCCATTTTCTTCTCAGCTATCCCCGGACCCACCCTTAACTTCACCCCGTCACCAGCACAGTGAACCCGGGCAAAAAAAGTTACCTTCTCCTTTCCAGAAATGCGTTGAGGAACTATATAGCAAATGTTCTGACCTGGAGTAAGCCGTATCCACCGGGAGGGGGAGAGTAAATTACCCTCTAGATAACTCACAGCCGCACTTCCCGCCATTTCAGCCTGATAGCTAATATGATCTACCAGATGATGCACATGAACCACATTTCCGCAGGCGAAAACTCCTTTAAGGCTAGTCTCCATTCTTTCATTCACTATAGGACCCCCGGTAAGAGGATCGAGCTCGAGTCCAGCGGAAAGGGACAGCTCATTCTCCGGCACAAGTCCGGCTGATAAGAGGAGGGTATCACAGTCAATTCTTCTCTCGGTACTCACCACAGGCTCACCACTTTTGTTCACCCGGGCCAGACTCACTCCCTCCACTCTCTCTCTACCATGGATCCAGGTAACCATGTGTTCTAAATAAAGCGGTATTTTGAATTTATTCAGGCAGGTGGTGATATTGTGCGCCAGTCCGCTAGGAGAGGGGAGAATTTCCACTACTGCTTCCACTTTGACTCCCTCTAGAGTGAGTCTGCGGGCCATAATCAAGCCTACATCACCTGAGCCAAGGATAACCACCTTCTTGCCCGGAAGACAACCTTTCATATTTATCCATTGTTGAGCAGCCCCCGCGGTGAAGATGCCAGCGGGTCTATCGCCGGGGATGCCTATTTCTCCACGCTGTTTTTCTCGACACCCCATGGCCAGGATAATAGCTTTGGCTTTAATATTCCAAACCCCCTCCTTCTCACTTGCCATCAAGATCTCTTTGTGGGAGTTAATTTCCAGAACCGTAGTTGCTGGCATCACCTTTATGTCCAGTTCCTCAATCTGGTTAAGAAATTTCTGAATATATTCTTTTCCGGTGAGACTCTGACCGAATTTCTTTAAACCAAATCCCTCATGTTTACATTGAAGAAGAACCCCGCCTATCTTTTCGTTTCGATCCAAAACTAAAATATCTTCAGCTCCAGCCCTCCTCGCTGCAACAGCGGCGGCTAAGCCAGCAGTACCTCCTCCTACAACAGCCAGATCCACCCCTATCTTTCGCAGATTCTTGCCGGGGCGTCGTGCTCTACTTTCTCTACTTTTTTTCTTGCAGGAAAATTTTTTTCTCCTCGCCAGGCTACCCTCATCAGCCAAAAGCCTGGATCTCCCTCCCCTTTTAGTCAGCCGGGAAAAAGATATCCCTAACTCTCGGGAAAGAATCTCAGCTGCACCAAGGTGACAGAAACTTCCCTGACAGCGGCCCATGCCCAGGCGGGTTCTGAACTTTAGACTATCCAGAGTTCTGGCCCCGTGTTTAATAGCGTCGATTATCTCCCCCTCTGATACCGTCTCACAGGCACATACAATTTTCCCATAGAGAGGATTCCCCGTCACTACCTCTGCTTTCTTTTGAGGAGAAAGCCGCCGGAACTTTATCCCCGCTTCTCTAATGGGACAGAAATCCACATCAGGATTAAGTTTAAGTCCCCCCTCATCTAGCATCTCTACTATCATCCTGGCCAAGGCAGGAGCTGCAGTTAAACCTGGCGAATCGATACCTATAAGACTAATGAATCCTGGAATCTCAGGGGAAGAATAAACAACAAAGTCACCCTGGGGTAGTGACCCCCTGAGTCCGGCAAAAGACCCAATAATATCCCCCGAGGAAAGACAAGACAAGAGCCTCCTGGCATGGCTCATCACCTGGCTAAATCCCTGTCGAGTAGTGGAAAAATCTGATTTATCAGTTACCTCCTCCGCAGTGGGTCCCAGCATGAGATTGCCATATACAGTGGGGATGATGAGGACTCCTTTAGAAATCAAAGTAGGAACAGGATAGATGACATGACTGACCAGATTTCCTTTGCATCTATCCAGGATATATTCTTCTCCCTTGCGAGGAAGAATTTCAAATTTTGTGATCCCCACCATTTTTGCTATTTCATCACTATAAAGTCCGGCAGAGTTGATTACCCATCTTGTCTTGAAGATTCCTCTGCTGGTCCGGATGGTCTTTGTGGCATCGGACTCTACCTGGATATCGAGAACCCGTCTATTTAAATAAAGAATAACTCCATTGCCAGTGGCATTTTCCACTAAAGCAATGGTCATCTCGTAGGGGGAGATAACTGCGGTGGTGGGAGCATAGAGAGCCGCCTTCACCTTGGGGTTGATTCGGGGTTCCTTTTCCAAAAGTTCTTCTCGGGAAATAATACGAAGCCTGGGGACCCCATTTTCCTTACCCTGCTTTTGAAGCCTCTTTAGAACCTCTATATCCTGTGAGGAGAACGCCACAGTGAGGGAACCGACTCTTTTGAAGGGAACAGAGAGTTCTCGGGCGAGCTCCTCATATAGGTGATTTCCGGAAGGGGCCAGCCTTGCCTTAAGGGTTCGGGCAGATGAATGGAATCCAGCATGGATTATGGCGCTGTTAGCCTTACTGGAGCCCAAGCCTACATCGGATTCCTTCTCCAGCAAAGCTACCTTCAACCGATACCGGGATAGTTCTCTGGCTATAGCAGCGCCCACTATACCTGCTCCGATTATAATCACATCCGAAAATATGATCTTCCTCATCTTAAAGCTATTTCCTGATTTTTTCTTTTTCCTTTTTTTCCAGAATCTTCCAGGCTCTCTTCAACTCCTGAGGAGTATTAACTCCTAAAATTGCTGTTGGATCCGAGACCCTCATAGCTTCTACTGAGAATCCGTGCTCATGCAATAGCTCTATAACATCAGTGAGATAATACTCACCCCCTGTGGTGTCACTGGTCAAGAGGGGAAGAAGAGGGAGAAGTTTTTGAGTATCAAAGCAGTAAACCCCGCTATTTACCTCTCTAATTTTCAGTTCCTCAGGTCCGGCATTTCGGCTCTCCACAATTCTCTTGATCTGATCGTAGCCGTCTCTAATAATTCTTCCGTAGTGACTGGGACGGGGAAGAAGGCCGGTCAAAACTGTAGCCGCTGATTTTGTTTCTCGCTGACGATGGACAAGGTCCACCAGATTGGAGGGCCTAATAAAAGGGGCATCTCCCGGAAGAACGATAAGTTCTCCCTGAAAATCTTTTAGAAGAGAAGCTGCTCTTCTAACGGCATCTCCCGTACCCAGGCGCCCTTCCTGATAGACATATTCGAATTCCTCTCCCAGAATGGATTTTATCTTGTCGGCCTGATAGCCTACCACAACAACTATCCTTCCTACCCCACTATCCACACAGGCATTAACAGCAAATTTCACCAGGGGCTCTGAACTGAGAGGATGGGCAAGCTTAATCAGCCCTGACCTCATGCGGGTTCCTTTTCCTGCCGCCAGTACCACCGCACACACATCTTTCATCTTCCCCTCCTTACTCTCAACACTTGAGGTTTCCCTTGCATCCATTTTGAAACTTACCTTAATGAAGATTCTCACATTTGTCAATCTCCATTTGACGAGACTTGAGGTTCACTTTTTTTCCAAAAGCCCTCAAAACAACCTTAAACTCCTCTATTCTCAAAAGAGAGGCCAGCAGAAAAAATATAAGCCCTCCTGTTCCGATTGCTGCCGAGACCCGAATAATCTCGGAAGAGGTGGCCGATATCCACACCAGAGGAGGAATTCCTTCTAATACGAAATAAACCCCTCCGGCCATAAGGATGCTAACAAGACAAATTTTCCAGAAAGAGGCCAGGATTATCTTCCCTTCCAGTCCCTCGATCCTTCTTCTCAAAAGGACAAGAAGGATAATCATATTACAGATCATAGAAATAGAGGTAGCCAGGGCAAGTCCACTGTGTTTTAGAGGAGAGATGAGGAGAAAATTCAAGAGAACATTAAGAAATAATACAAAAAGGGATACTTTGACCGGAACAAAGATCTCCTGAAGAGAATAGAAGGCTCTGTTTAGAACCATAACTTCCCCCATGGCCAGAAGACCCAGAGCATAATAAAGCAGAGCCTGAGCTGTTATAAGACTGTCCTGAGCCAGAAAGGCCCCGTGCTCAAAGAGAAGGGAAATCAAACTCTTCCTGATTATTATCAGGCCCAGGGTAGAGGGAATCAAGACAAGAAGAACCATTCGAACGCCGAGGGAAACGACCCTCCTGAGCTCCCCCATGTTCTTCTCAGCAGCCAGAGAAGATAGAGCAGGGAAAATAGCCGTAGATACGGCAATGGCAAAGAGCCCCAGAGGAAACTGAATCAACCTCATGGCATACTGAAGAGCTGAGATACTGCCTGTGGGGAGAGTTGAGGCAAAGATCCGATTGATAATGATGTTGGCCTGTAAAGCGATACCCCCCAGAGTGGCCGGACCTATGAGCCTACCTATCTTACGTACACCAGGATGATTAAAGGATAAGGCAAAACGATAGCTAAAACCTCTCCTGATCAAAGGAGGAATCTGAAATAGAAGTTGTGCCCCTCCTCCCGCTACCACCCCTATAGCCAGGCTGTAAATACCGTATGTGCGATGCAGGAGAATAGCCGAAGAAATTACGGTGATGCTGAATAGAACAGGAGCAAAAGCAGGAGCAGCAAAATGACCCCTGCAGTTGAGAGTAGCCATAACCATCGCAGCCAAACTAATGAAGATCAAAAAGGGGAACATGACCTGGGTCAATCTAACCGCCAGAGCAAGCTGGGGAGAATCGCCCGGGAAACCAAAGGCGATACAGGGAACATACCTGGGGGCGAGGAAAACTCCCAATGCCACTAGCCCCACAAGGAGAAGAATCAGGATATTAAGGACATTGTTTACCAGCTCATATGCCAGATCTTTTCCCTTCTTGGTGAGCCATTCGGAAAGGACAGGGATAAAGGCGGTACTCAATGCCCCCTCCGCCAGAAGGGATCTCAGCAGGTTGGGTAGAGTAAAGGCGATCCAGAAAGCATCAGTAGCCGCTGAATAGCCGAAGATATAGGCGATCACCTGGAGTCTTACTAATCCAAGGATGCGAGAGAAAAAAGTTCCCAGTCCCACAACTCCAGCTGCTCTTACTATCCCTTCTTTCCTCAAACTCCTCTATCCTCCTTACTGTCTCTTGCCATCACTCCAAAAATTTTATATGCTAGGGCACTCAAGAAAAAAGGAGAAGAAAATGCCTATCATTAAATCAGCCAAAAAAAGAATGAGACAGGATCAAAAGCGAAGAGAACAAAATAGAGCCATTCAGAGACGAATTAAAACTGTCAGTGGGAAACTCTCACAGCTCATCAATCAAAAAAAGACGGGGGAGGCAAAGAAAAAACTCCCCGAAGTCATAGCTCTTATGGACAAGGCGGCCTCTAAAGGAATCTGGCATAAGAACAAGGCGGCCCGCGAGAAATCAAAGCTTATGAAAAGGCTCACCGAATAAAAAGCTATCAAACCTTTTAACCTTTGTCAAAGGAAAACTGGAGAAAGCTCAAGGTAGTAATCTATGGAAAAGGAGATTCGCAATTTCTCCATCATTGCTCATATCGACCACGGCAAATCTACCCTGGCCGATCGCCTCCTAGAGTACACTCACACCATACCATCTCGCCAACTCAGGGAACAGACTCTGGATACCATGGATCTGGAACGCGAAAGAGGGATAAGCATTAAAGCCCATACCATCTGTCTTTTATACCGGCCCCAGGAGAGCAAAGAATATATCCTCAACCTCATCGATACCCCTGGTCATGTGGATTTTAGCTATGAGGTATCCCGATCACTTAGCGCCTGCGAGGGGACACTTCTCCTCATTGATGCAGCTCAAGGAGTGGAAGCCCAAACTCTGGCTAATTTTTATCTGGCTCGCCAGAGAAACTTGAGGATAATCCCTGTAATCAACAAAGTGGACTTACCTGTGGCGAGCCCTCCCCGGGTGATGGATCAGCTAAGAAAACTAAAAGGTATCAACTCGGAAGAAGCTATCCTTGCCAGCGCAAAAGATGGGAGAGGAGTCAAGGAGATATTAGAGGCCATTATTAAAAGAATTCCCCCACCGCTCCTCCTGCCTCAGGCTCCTCTTAGGGCTCTTATTTTCGATTCTTTTTTTGATCATCACCGAGGACCGGTGGGGTACATTCGCATCTTTGAGGGAAAGGTAGGACCCGGGATGAATATCAAGGTTATGTCCAGCGGCAGAGAGTTTAAGGTGGAGGAGGTGGGGATAATAAAGCTGGAAAGGATACCCACCTCCGAGCTCCTGTCAGGAGAGGTCGGCTACATCATCACCAACATGAAAAGGCCGGAGGATCTGAAAATCGGGGATACAATGACCGAGGCCAGACGACCCACCGCCAGTCCCTGTCCGGGGTTTAGAGAACCTAAGCCCATGGTTCTCTGCGGGCTTTACCCGGCTGATGAAGAAAAGTTCGAGAATCTGAAAGAGGCTCTAAGTAAGTTAAAACTTAACGATTCCTCCCTTACCTTTATAGGAGAGTCTTCACCGGCTTTGGGGACCGGATTCCGATGCGGATTCCTGGGACTCCTGCACAAGGAAATTGTCCAGGAAAGACTGGAAAGAGAATTTAATCTAAACCTCATTGCCACTGCTCCTAATGTCCGCTACCGGGCAGTTATGAAAACAGGGGAGACCTTGGAGATAGACAGCCCCGCTGAGTTTCCTTCTCAGGAGAAGATAAAAACAGTAGAGGAGCCATATATTAGAGCCACTATCATCACTCCTCAGGAGTACCTCGGACCCATTTTTAAACTGCTGGAGAAAAAAAGAGGGAAATCCCTTGATATGAACTGGCTGGATAATACAAGAGTCCGTCTTTCATACCATATCCCTCTGGGGGAAATGGCCATGGGTTTTCATGACCAGCTAAAATCGGTATCCCAGGGTTATGCCTCTTTCGACTATGATCATTCAGGATACGAGGAAGGAGATCTGATCAAACTGGAAATTCTAGTCAATGGGAAGAGCCTACCTTCGCTCTCCTTGATAGTCCATCGGGAAGCAGCTTACCTTAAGGGTAAGAATCTGATTAGCCGCCTTAAGATGGTTATTCCCCGAGAGCTCTTCCCTATCCCCCTTCAGGCTGCGGTGGGCAGGAGAATTATTGCCCGGGAGACTATACCCGCTTTACGCAAAGACGTCACCGCACCTCTTTACGGTGGAGATATTACCCGAAAAAGAAAGCTTCTGGAGCGCCAAAAGAAAGGTAAAAAGAGGATGAGAAAATTTGGTGAAGTCAACATCCCTCAAGAAGCTTTTCTTATCTTTCTGGAGACAGAATAGTTTCCCCCTTGTCTATTTTGTACCTCACTGCGTTGACTTGCCACCGGTTTCATATATTATTTCTTGAAGCCGCTCTTGAGACCGTGGTCTTAAGCCGTCAGAATTTCCAATTTTTTTGAACATATTTCCGGCGTGAGCCGCGAAGCCTTTGCCGAGCAGAGCGAGCTTTCTTCTAAGATAGGCTAGGAGAAGCAGAGGGAAGACAGAAATGATCGAAGTAAAGAATCTAACCAAATACTATGGTCCGGTAATGGCTGTGGAAGATGTCTCTTTCAGTGTGAAAAAAGGAGAGATTCTGGGACTTTTGGGACCCAATGCCGCCGGTAAGACTACCACTATGCGCATCCTCACCTGTTTTCTCTCCCCTACTCGGGGCGAAGCCCGGGTGGCCGGGTTTGATGTATCAAAAGAGCCCTTAGAGGTCCGCCGAAGGATAGGCTATCTACCGGAAAACGCTCCTCTTTACCTGGATATGAGGGTATCAGGGTATCTTGAGTTTATGGCTCAGATCAAAGGGATTGAACCCGCCAAGAGAAAGAAAAGCATCGCCGAGGTGATGGAAAACTGCGGCATAGCTAATGTTTCATCTAGAATCATGGGGCATCTTTCCAAGGGGTACCGTCAAAGGGTATGTTTGGCTCAGGCCCTCCTGAATCAGCCTCAGGTTCTAATTCTGGATGAGCCCACCCTTGGTCTTGATCCCAAGCAAATCATTGAGATACGAGAGCTCATTAAAAAGTTAGCTGGCAAAAGAACGGTTATCCTCAGCACTCATATCCTTCCCGAGGTAAGTATGACCTGCCAGCGAGTGGTCATCATTAATGAGGGAAGGGTAGTGGCTGAGGATACACCTCAAAATCTGGCAAGAGCTTTTGAAAAATCCAATCAGATACTTCTTGAGATTGAGGGTCCTTCTTCGGAAGTTGCCAGCGAATTAGCCAAGATCCCGGGGGTTCTCCGGGTGAATTTGAAAGATAGCCTCTCACAGAATATGCACCTCTACCTGGTAGAGTCAGAAAAGGATATAGATATTCGAAGGGAGCTTTCTTCCAAAATAGTTCACAAAGATTGGGGTCTTTTGGAGATACGTCCGGTGAGTATGAACCTGGAAGATGTTTTTGTTAAACTCGTCACCGAGGAGAAAACCCAAAGATGAGAAATCTTTATTCCATCCTTAAAAAGGAGATAGGGTCTTACTTTATTTCTCCCATAGCCTATGTGGTCATAGGAATTTTTCTCATTATCTGCGGATATTTCTTTTACGGCGCCATTTCTTTTTTCAGTCTCCTCAGTCTTCAGGCTAGCTATGATGCCTCTATGCAGGCTGGGATAAATACCACTGAGGGATTATTTCTTCCCCTTTTTTCCAACATGAGCCTCATCATCCTTCTCATAATTCCCCTTTTGACTATGAGACTTTTCTCTGAAGAGAAAAGATTGGGCACCATCGAAGTGCTTCTCACTCTCCCCGTTCGAGACGGGGAGGTCATCCTGGGAAAATTCTTGGCCTGCGCTGGCGTATTTTCCCTCATGTTGACCCTCACCTTCCTCTATCCCCTGATAGTAGCTCTCTGGGGAGAGTTGGAGACAGCAGCTGTTCTCACCGGTTATCTTGGACTTTTTCTTATAGGTATAGCTTTTACTTCTCTGGGACTGTTCTTCTCATCTCTAACCGAAAATCAGATTGTGGCGGCGGTGGCCAGTTTCGGAGCCTTTATTCTCTTCTTGACCATCGGCTGGTCATCCGAATTTGTTGGCCCTCCCCTTAACAAAGTTCTCATTCATCTTTCCATTCTCAACCACTTTAGTAACTTCGCCAAAGGGATCATTGATACCTCTGACTTAATATACTACCTAAATTTCATCTTTCTGTGCCTGTTTTTGACCAGCAGAGTCCTGGAATCACGGAGATGGAGAGGATAAAGTGAAGATAACAGGCATATTTTTTAAAGGGAGGTTTAAATACGGAGTTAATACCGTCCTATTGATTTTGATGGTCCTGGCCATCATCGTCCTTGTGGAAATTCTCCTCACCAGACATCATCTCAGGTTTGACTTAACAGAAACCAAAAGGTACAGCCTGGCTGAAAAGACCCGCAAGATTCTCAAAAATTTGGACAAAGAGGTAAAGACCATAGCTTTCTATGGAGTAGGGGAGTTCGGCCGAGCCCAAATAGAGGAACTTCTTGAAGAGTACACCTATCATTCCCAGAAGTTCAGCTATGAATTCGTTGATCCCGCCCGAAATCCGGGAAAGACTAAGGAGTATGAGGTCAAGAGTCACGGAACCATAATTATGGAGTCTGGCTCAAGAAGAGAGAGAACTTTCCGTCGAGATGAAGAGAGCATCACCAATACCCTTTTCAAAGTCATAAGAGAAGAAAAGAAAATCGTCTATTTCCTCAAAGGACATGGAGAGGGGGACATATCTAGAGATTATAGCGAAGCTAAAAAAGCTATTGAGGAGGAAAATTACCAGGCCAAGGAACTCGTCCTTTTGAGGGAGAAGGATGTTCCTTCCGATGCCAGTGTCCTGGTCATTAATGGGCCTAAAAAAGACCTCTTTGAGAGTGAGCTGGAATCTATTAGCCGGTTTATCCAGCAGGGAGGCAAGATTCTTTTTATGATTGACCCTTTTGCCGCTCCCGCTCTGACCAGTTTCTTGAGGCAATATGGCATCGAACTTCGGGAGGATATGATCATAGACAAACTCTCCCGGGTTTTCGGAGGGGACTATCTTATGCCCATTGTCTCAAGTTATGAGTCTCACCCTATCACCGAAGACCTGAGCCTCGCTTCATTTTTCCCTTTGGCTCGATCCATAGAAATAGCCGAAAAGCCGGGGGAAGGAATCGAAGTTCAGACTCTAGCCAAAACTGGCCAGGGAAGCTGGGGAGAAGTCAACAAAGAAAGCTTGAAAGAGGGAAAGGTGGGCTACACAGAAGGTGAGGATGCCATAGGACCACTCACCGTAGCTGCCGTAGCCTCGGTGGCAACTCGCGATAAAAAGAGCAAGGCCAGAATCGTCGTCTATGGAGACTCAGATTTTGCTCGCGATACTCATCTTAACCTCTCGGGTAACAAGAACCTTTTTTTGAATACCATCGGCTGGTTAGCTGAAGAGGAAAGCCTCATATCCATCCGGCCCCGAGAAGCTCATTTCACTCCCATTATCCTTACTAAAAGTCAAGCCAGGTTAAGTTTCTGGCTTCCTGTAGTCCTTCTTCCTGCTATTGTCCTGGGAATAGGGGCAGGGATTCTTTCCTACAGGAGATGGAGGGGATGAAATTTCGAACCACAGCTATCTTAGCATCTTTTCTGGCAGCTTTGGCCGCATATTTCTATTTATATGAGTTCAGGCCCGCCTCCAAGGAAAAAGAGGCAAAAAAGATATTTGATTTTGATCCCCACAAGGTAGAAACTGTTACTTTTTTAAAAGGCAGGGAGAAAATCACCTGTCAAAGAGAGGAAAATGACTGGATAATTGTTATGCCTTTGAAAACAAAAGCTGACTCTCAGCTAATGCAGGAGACCGTCTCGAGTCTGGCCGAAGCCCGATTGACCAAGGTCATCGAGGAATCTCCTTCGGACTTGGCCCCATTTGGACTAAAGAGGGTAAAAGTGCTCAGAATCACTTTTACCATCAAAGATGAGGAGAAGACCCAAAGTCTTCTCCTGGGGGACGAGCTCCCCCTTAACAAATTCTATGTCTATGCCAAAAAAGGAGATGAGGGGAGAGTTTTTTCTATCTACGCCGGGCTAAGAAGCAAATTAGACAAGAGCCTTTTTGATCTACGGGACAAGACTCTATTTGCACTCATCCCTGAAATGGTAAAAACACTGGAGATAAGAAGGAAGGGAGAAGCCATTATCTGTGAAAAAAGGAGCGGGAAGGATTGGTGGATAACCCATCCTATAAAGACGAGAGCTGATAGAGAAAAAATAGAGATCATCTTGAACGCAATAAAAAATGCAGAGATCCGTGAATTTGTCCAGGATGCGCCCCATGACCTTAGCCCCTACGGACTCTCCAGGCCCCAAATTAAGATTCTCCTTAAGGAGGAAAAGGCTGAGAGGACCAAGATACTGGAAATAGGAGACACAAAAGGAGAAATGGTCTATGCCCGACGAAGAGAACCCCATAATGTCTTTTTAATAAAGAAAAGTATCCTTGAGGGTCTTCCTTATGAGGCAGGGCATATTCGGGATCTTCATCCCCTCGTCTTTGACAATAAGGCTATCGAAAAGGTGGAGTTGGATTCTCCCGCTCATCAAATTGTTCTCTTGAGGAGGAACGGCGAAGAGTGGGAAATGGTGGAGCCCATTCAGGCCAAGGCTGATAAGTGGAAGGGGATATTTTGGAATCTAGAAGATCTAATCATCAAAGAGTTTCTCAGTCCTTCAGAGGATCTCAGCGCATATGGTTTTGATCGGCCCAAGATAAGACTTACCCTCTGGGAAAAAGATATTCCCCACACCCTTCTGGTCTCTGAGAAGAAGTCCTCTGAAGGGTATCTCTTTGCCAAATCAAGTCATCAGGACGCGCCTTTCCTCATTGATCCCAAAGGAATTCAGAACCTCCTTAAGACTCCCTTTGATTTTCGTGACCTTCATCTGATTTCCTTTGACAGCAGGAAGATCACAAAGCTCGAGCTGAAATACCCTGATAAGACCATCCTCTGTCAGAAAAAGGGAACCCATTGGAGAATTACCAAACCTATCAAGGCTGTCGCTGAGGGGATAAAAATCTGGGATATCCTTTTTGCTCTGGAGGATCTTCAGTTTTCAAAGATCACTGCTCCAGAAGAAAAAGATCTATCTTTTTACGGCCTGAAGGACCCCCGGCTCAAAATCACCCTCTGGGATGAGAAAGGCACCACCATAGGTCCCTTAGCGGTGGGAAAAAGAGAAGCTGAAGAGGCAATTTACCTTAAGGTATCCTCTGATGAGAGTATTTACGAGGCAAAACCTGATTTCTTAGGCAAAATACCAGATGATGTCTCTGATCTGGTGTATAAGAGATAAAAAACCTTCCTCTAACCCTCCCTTACCCCTCATCTTTGATTACCCCTAAAGGGAAGCTCGGAATCATTTCTTTCTCCAGCCACTCAAGAGCCTCAAGGGGTGAGAGTCTCCAGGCAGCAGGACAGGGAGAGAGGATCTCTACCAGTGAAAATTTCTTCTTTTCTTTTTGAAAAAGAAAGGACTTCTTCAGAGCTTTTTTGGTTTTCCTTATATTGGCGGGAATATTAACGGCTTGTCGCTCAAGATAACTTGCTCCAGGAAGAGAGGCTAAGAGCTCAGGGACCCTTAAAGGGAAACCTTCATTTTGAGCATCTCTTCCGAAGGGGGTGGTGGTAGTCTTCTGGTCAAGCAGGGTAGTAGGAGCCATCTGGCCTCCAGTCATCCCGTAGATGGCATTATTAACGAAGACCACATTAAAGGCTTCTCCTCGGGCGGCAACATGAATAATCTCGGCCATTCCAATGGAAGCCAAATCCCCATCGCCCTGGTAGGTAAAAACAAGCCTGTCGGGGTGAACCCTTTTAATACCAGTAGCCACAGCAGGCGCCCGTCCATGGGCTGCCTCAACCATATCAAAATCAAAATAATCATAGGCAATGACAGAACAGCCTACCGGGCAAACCCCAATTAACTCTTCCCGAATTCCAAGCTCATCTACCACCTCCGAGATAAGCCTGTGTATGATACCATGCCCACATCCCGGGCAATAGTGAGTGGGTTGATCTTTCATAGACTTAGGCCGAGCAAACTTTATCTGCATTACCTTTCCCATCCTTCCACAGTTAGATTGACCAGGTGCTGAGCTATTTTTCTCGAAGTTTCTGTAAGTGCTTCTTCTTCTGTCTGGATGCCTACCTCTCGACTCTCGGGAGAGATAGAATATGAAGTGGCCTCCATTATTTTCCGGCTCCATAGAAGCTCCTCCTCGGGAAGAAGAGATATTAGCCTCACCACTACCTCCATAGTCAACCGATATTCTTCCAGCTCTGCCGCCGTCTCAGTGGAGAGCTCATTCAAATAGTGAGTAATCTCTCCTTCTAGAAGAAGGTCAGCCTCATCCCTCTCTTCCAGACTCAGGGGGGTACGAAGCTGAAACTCCTCAATAACTAGACGGGTAAGAGTCTCTTCTACTCCCTCCTCAAAAGTTTGATTGGAAAAAAAGGGGATAGCGATGCTGGAAACTCCTGGAGGAAGAGGGGTTTCCACCTGATAAGTACATCCTGCTAGAAAAAGGAAAAGCAAAGAAATAGCAACAAGCAATCCCTTCATTTTTTCTCCTCGCTCCTTTCCACTGCCCTCGGGTTTTTCCATCCAGAGCAACAGCGCTATTCAGAACTAGCTTTTCCTCCCAGAGTCGCAAAAGCCTCCAGAATATTAATGGGCAAGGGGAAGACAATGGTGGAATTCTGTTCGGTGGCTATGTCGGAGAGGGTCTGTAGATACCTTAACTGAAGGGCCTGAGGATACTTCCTGATGATACCGGCAGCCTGAGAGAGTTTCTCAGCGGCCTGAAACTCTCCTTGGGCGTTGATAATCTTGGCCCTCCTCTCCCTTTCCACTTCTGCCTGTCTTGCCATAGCCCGCTTCATGGTATCGGGTATCTCAACCTCCTTAACTTCCACCACACTCACTTTGATTCCCCAGGGATCAGTTTGTTCATCAACAATGCTCTGAAGTCTTTCATTGAGCTGCTCCCGCTGAGAGAGGAGCTCATCGAGTTCAACTTCTCCCACTACTCCCCTTAAGGTGGTCTGGGCTATCTGCAGGGTGGCGAAACGGAAATTCTCTACTTCAATGACCGATTTACAAGAGTCTATAACTCTAAAATACACCACGGCGTTCACCTTGACCGGAACATTATCCTTGGTGATTACCTCCTGGGGCTGAACATCAAAATTCACCGTCCTCAGGCTAATTTTCGTCATCCTATCCACAATGGGGATAAGAAAAAAGAGCCCCGGTCCTTTGGCTCCCACTAACCTACCCAACCTAAAGATCACTCCCCTCTCATATTCTGTTACTACCCTGATGGATGCCATCAGGAGAATAACTCCTACGATGACCAGAAAAAAGATCGCTGGCATATCTAACCTCCCTTTTTCTTGACTACTAATCTCATCCCTTCTACTCTCACCACTTCTACCTCTTCTCCCTTTCTAATCACCTCCCCACTGGACTCGAGAATTGCATTCCAGATCTCTCCATGGATCTGGATCTTCCCTTTAGTCTTTAGATTACTCCTGGTTATTCCGGTCGAGCCCACCATTCCCTCCGGTCCCGTGGCGGGCTTTTTGAACTGAGCCTTTATAGCATAGCTGACAATAAAAATAAAGAGGGCACTGGTAAATGCTACCATAATAACAATGTACTCGAGGGAGATGGAGATATAGATGGCGGAGGGATCTATCAGCATGAGAGAGCCTAAAGCTAGGGAGACAATGCCTCCTATAGTCAAGGCACCGTAGGAGGGAACTGTAATGTCCAGAACAAAAAGGACGATGGCCAGAAGAATGAGCACAAGACCGGCCATGTTAAAAGAAAGAATCTGCAGGGCAAAGAAAGCCAGTATGAGACAGATACCCCCCACAATACCCGGCAAAAGAGATCCGGGATGGAAAAACTCCAGAACAATTCCCCATATCCCTATCATGAGCAATATATAAGCAAGGTTGGGATCAGCGATGGTCTGAAGAACCTTTTCTCGAAAGGACATTTCCATAAAATGGAGGCTAGCGCCCTTTGTCATCATGGTTAGAGTCTTCTGCATTATCTCCACTTCTGCCCCATCCAATTTCTCTAAAAGATCGGTAATATCCTCAGCCATAAGGTCCACCACATTGAGCTTCAGAGCTTCTTCGGCAGATATAGAAACACTCTCCCTCACTGCCTTTTCTGCCCACTCTGCATTTCTATTCCTCTTCTCGGCAATGGACTTTACATAGGCGGCTGCATCGTTGACTACCTTTTCCATCATTTCCTTATCTACGGCTCCCCCCACTCCTAGAGCCACAGGATGAGCAGCTCCTATATTGGTGCCTGGAGCCATAGCAGCAATGTGGGCGGCCAGGGTTAAAAAAACCCCTGCTGAAGCTGCTCTACTACCTCTGGGACCTACATAAACCACAATAGGGATTTCACTGTTCATCATCAGCTTGACCATTTCCCGCATAGACTTATCCAGTCCTCCGGGAGTATCCAGCTGAATGATAAGACACTGAGCTTTATTTTTGACTGCCAATTCTACGGCCTTATCCAGACGCTCTACGGCTACAGGATTAATAGTTCCCTCCAGAGTGAGAACTTCTACTAAACTCGCCGGCTCTGCATAGGAAGAAGAGCTGAGGTAAAGCAGGAAGCATACAAACACCAGAGTCATTATCTTCTTTCCAGACATTAGCTCACCTTTTTCAAGAATATCTCGGGAGGCTTCCCTTTCGCTGTATATCAGCTTAGGTTGGCATAAGTTCCTTCACCTTGTCCCAAACCTTCCCTGCCACCTCCCTCTTGCTTCTCCTTTCTAATGATATCACCTCTCCATCTCTATCCATCAAGAGAACGATATTGGTATCCACGCCGAAACCGGCTCCTTCCAGAGTAATATCGTTGGCCACTATCAAATCCAGATTCTTCTCCTTAAGCTTCTCTTCGGCTTTTTCCTTTAAACGAGAAGTCTCAGCACAGAAACCTACCAGGAGCTTATCTTTTTTAATCCTTCCCAGTTCCTTTAGAATATCGGGATTCTGCACCAAATCCAGCTTGAGTGAGGTGCATGCATTCTTCTTTATCTTGCCCTTATGGACAAGTTTGGGTCTGAAATCAGATACAGCGGCTGCCATCAAGACCCCATCCACCCCGGAGAATTTTTCCGTCACCCTCTTCCTCATCTCAAGAGCAGTCTCTACCGAATAAAATTCAGCCTGGGGAGGAGGGAAAAGAGGGCTGGGCCCGCTGATAAGAATGATCCTGGCTCCCCTCTCTATTCCTTCCTCAGCCAGAGCATAGCCCATCTTTCCGCTGGAATAACTGGAAATAAAGCGCACCTTGTCCAGGGCTTCCCTGGTTGGTCCGGCCGTGATCATAAAGAGCTTTCCCGCAAAATCTCCTCTTGACTGAAGTATTCCTTCCGCATAATCCACAATTTTTGGAGGTTCGGCCATTCTTCCCTTTCCCACCTCTCCCGAGGCCAGGTCCCCCTCCTCCGGCCCGATGAGGTGCATTCCCCGGGACTTGAGCTCCCTTATATTTGCTCGAACCACAGGATTCTCATACATTCCCTCATCCATAGCCGGGGCCAGGATAATAGGGGCTCTGGTAGCCATAACAGTGCTAGTTAAAAGATCATCAGCGATTCCATGAGCTATCTTTCCCATAACATTAGCTGTAACAGGAGCGATTAAGACAAGATCGGCAAGCTGAGCTAAAGAGAGATGTTTCATTCTTCCTCCCTTCCTCTCAAATAGATCCAGGCTAACCTCCTGGGCTGCCAGGGAGGCAAGGGTCAGGGGATGAATAAAATGGGTGGCTGCCTGCGTCATCACAGGATAAACAGTAGCTCCCCTTCTCCTCAGGAGCCGAACGATCTCCGCTGCTTTATAGGCAGCAATGCTTCCCGTTATCCCCAACAGAATGCTTTTATCTTTTAGTACGGATCTCATGGATAAAGGGATTACTCCTCAGTTCCTTCTCTAATGTGGTATCAGGACCGTGGCCTGGATGAACTAGCGTCTCTGAAGGGAGCTTTAAGAGTTTGTCCTGAATAGAATCCTTTAATCTTTGCCAGTCTCCCCCCGGTAGATCGCACCTGCCCACTCCACCTGCAAAAAGGGTGTCCCCCGTAAAAACTCGGCCCTCCCCATAGATAGAAATACTTCCCGGAGTATGCCCCGGGGTATGCAGGATGAGAAAAGAGAATCTACCCACCCACACCCTGTCTTTATCCTCAAGCATCTTCAACCCTGAGGGATTAATCTTCTCCCCTTCCTTTGTGCAAGATATACCCACCGATGAATGTCCTAGAAGGAAGGCATCCTCAGAATGAATGAGTAAAGACCCCCCGCCCTCGTGAGCTACCACCCGGGCTGCTCCTACATGATCTGGATGAGCATGGGTAAGGACAATGGAAACGATGCCAAGAGAGTCATCCTCAATAACCTTCAGTATTCTTTCTCCCTCCTCTCCCGGATCTACAACCATTGCCTCCCTGCTGTCTTTGTCAGCCAATATATAGCAATTAGCCTGAAGTCCTCCCACCACCAGCCTTTTTAGAAAAAGAGGTGAGGTATCATCCCCTCTTCCCACCGAATATCTCCCTTTTAGTATTTAATCAAAGAGAAAACCGGGTAATCTTTTATTTTTTCCCTCCCCTTTAGGGAGGTAAGCTCGATAAGAAAGCAGATTCCGGCTACCTTCCCTCCCGGTTTCTCCACTAACTGGCAAATAGCTCTGGCTGTTCCCCCGGTGGCCAGAAGATCATCAAAGACCAAAACTCTATCTCCTTTGCTCACCCCATCCCGATGCATCTCCAGGGCATCTTCCCCGTACTCCAGCTCATAGGCTGCCTTCTCTACCTCATAGGGAAGTTTACCGGATTTACGAACAGGCACAAATCCCACTCCTAACTTATAAGCCAGACAGGCTCCCAGAATAAAACCTCTGGCCTCAGCGCTGACTACCAGATCAATCTCCTCATTTCTATACTTATCACTCAAAATATCCACAGCTTCTCGGAAGGACTCTGAATCCTGCAGAAGAGGTGTAATATCCCTGAAGAGGATCCCTTTCTTAGGAAAATCCGGTATACTCCTGATTCTTCTCGATAGATCCTTCGTCTTCTCCTCCCTCCTTCCAGCTCTTAATTTCCAGCTGATGGGAGCTTCTATTTCTGAATCGGGCGATGCGGGGAGTAAAAATTACCGTGATGGGGTGATGTTCCAAAATCTTCTCCTGGTTCTCCAGATCAAAGGCAACAGCTTCAAATTTTCCCCCATTCTTTGAACTAAGAGATGTTCTAAGGCATCCCCGGGATAATTTGCGCAGGGGTGAAGAAAAATAAACATTCTCAGCCAGAAAGAGAGGGGCAGGGTTCTCTGGTCCATAAGGAGAGAGAAGCTCCAGATTCTCAAATAATCTCTCATCCAACTCCTCAAGGTCTACCCTGGCATCAACAGAGTAAGAAGGAGTAAGATCTTCAGAAGATAAAGTCTGGCTGGCCAAATAGTTGAGTCTCCTTTCTAACTCTGGAATATTTTCCACGGGTAGTCTCATTCCGGCGGCCATGCGGTGCCCCCCAAAGCTAAGAAGGAGATCCTGGCACCTCTCAAGGCCTTCAAATATGGAAAATTTGGGGATACTTCTGGCCGATCCTCTGGCAATATCGCCATCCAGGGAGAGAATAACCACGGGACGGAAGTATTTCTCCCTGACATAGGAAGCTACCAGCCCGATCACTCCTGGGTGCCATCCTCTCTTTGAAAGAACAATCACCCGACCTTTATGGGAAGGAAGAAGTTCTTCTGCCTCCCGGCGCATTTTCTCCGCCATCCTCTGCCTTTTGCCATTCTCCCTGTCTAAATCTCTAGCCAGTCTAAAGGCCTCCCTCAAAGAAGTAGATAAGAGAAGTTTAACTCCTTTCTGAGCCAGGGAAAGACGGCCGCAGGCATTAAGCCGAGGAGCAAGAATGAATCCCACCCGAGTCTCGTCAATCCCCTCCCCAGAAAGACCGCCTACACTTACCAGAGCCCTGAGGCCCCAGTTAGAGGTGCGCTTAAGAGACCTCAGGCCGTGTTTGGCTAAAATCCTATTCTCACCTCGCAGGGGAACAACATCGGCAATTGTCCCCAGGGCCACCAGATCCAGGTATTGATAAGGATCTATTTCTCTCATGCCGGGTTTCTCGGCTAGAGCCTGAACAAGCTTAAATGCCACCCCCACTCCGGCCAGTTCCTTAAAAGGATAGGGACAATCAGGTTGATTTGGATTAAGGGTAATGCAGGAAGGGGAAAGGGAGCCTTTTA
>JAUVZN010000067.1 GCA_030602545.1 Candidatus Aerophobota bacterium | reverse complement strand
AAGGGTTCGAGAACGGGATATTTTCTACTACTACATAAAATCTTTTGACAGAGAAGAACTGAGATTAGCCGTCCATGATGTATTCAAAAAACTGGGAAAGATTAAGGAGGTGAGGAGAATGAACGAAGAAGCAAAAATTCTCATCGTTGACGATGATCCTGCTTTTGTGGAGGCAACTACGGCTATCCTGAAGAGCGGGTCCTATAAAGTCGAAGCTGCCTATGACAAAGAAGAGGCAATGGAGAAGATTAAAAAAGAGGAGCCAGATTTAATTCTTCTGGACGTAATGATGCAAAGATTGGATGATGGATTTACCATCTGCTACAAGCTTAAACATGATCCTGAACTTAAACAAATCCCTGTGCTTATTATCACAGGAGTAACTAAAAAGACAGGTTTTAAGTTTTCTCCCCAGACCGACGGGGAATATCTGGAAGCAGATGACTATGTGGATAAACCTATCAAGGCGGCTGATTTGCTGGAGCGGGTTAAAAAACTTCTCACCAAGTAGAGAGGATATGGAAAAACCAGAGACAAAAATGATGTCAAAAAAATCCACTATTTTAGTGATTGATGATGAAGAGACTATGCGCGATGCCTGCCAGCAAGTGCTTAGTAAAAATGGATATGACACAGAGACATCTGCCGATGGAGCTGATGGTCTACGTAAGGTAAGAGAACTTACCCCTGATCTGGTACTGGTTGATCTCAAAATGCCAGGAATTAGTGGAATGGAGGTCCTGGAGAAAATCGGGAAGATCGATTCCACCATTATCTCCATAGTCATCACTGGTTATGCCACTATAGAGTCAGCCGTTGAGGCCATGAAGCGCGGCGCCTACGATTTTCTTCCCAAACCATTTACCCCCGATGAGCTTCGGATTATCATAAAAAGAGGTTTAGAAAGAAGGAAACTTGCGCTTGAATCTATCTCTTTGCGCCAGGAAAAAGAAAGGATAGAAAAAAACTTCATCAGTATGGTTTCCCATGAAATGCGAAGACCTCTCATTGATGTTCAAGAGTATCTTGAGGTAGTTCTGAGGGGCATCACTGGGCAACTAGCCCCTCAGCAGAAGGAGATGTTAGAAAAGGCTGGTGGTCAAATCAATACACTTTTAGTTCTCATTAAAGATTGGTTAGATATGTCTCGCATTGAAGCTGGTACAATATTAAGAAACCTTGAACCTCTGGATCTATCTCAAATTCTTAATAAGATGGTGGATCTTCTAAGGGGAAAGATAAAAAGAAAAAAAATTACTCTCGAGGTAAATATCCCTCCCCATCTTCCTCTCATTAAAGGTGAGAAATTGAGCATAGAAAGAGTATTCACTAATCTCATCCATAATGCCATAGACTATAACCGTGAGGAAGGTAAAATTTTAGTTAAGGCAAAAGAGGGAGGAGAGTATGTAATTATAGAAGTATCTGATACAGGGATAGGCATACCTAAAAAGGATGTTGCCTTTATCTTTGGCGAATTCTTTCGGGTGAAAAATAGAAAAACTCAGCACATCGCTGGCAGCGGATTGGGACTGTCTATTGTCAAGAAAGTTGTGGAAGCTCATGGGGGCTCTATCGAAGTGAGAAGTGAGGAAGGGAAAGGAAGTACTTTTACTGTTTTTCTGCCAAAGTTCACCCCGTTTAGAGAGGATTCTCTAACGGGGCTTACCGGGACTAATAAAGGGAGTCCTGGTTGATGAAAAACCGAGGGAATCTTAAGGAGGTAAATTAATGCAAATAGTCAAACTGCCCAAAGAAAATCTGGACAAGTTTGTGGGGAGTTTAAGCAAATTTGGTGAGATCCATGCTCCCATAAAAAAAGATGAGAATACGTATCTATTCTCAAAAATTGAAGATCTGTCGAAAATTGAGCTTAACTATAATAGAACAATCCTGCCCCCCAAAAAATATTTCCTCCCGCCCACTGAGACTATATTCAGGTTTTCACCCGAGAAGGGTTACGAGCCACCGAAGGATAATTTAAACAGGAAATATGTCCTTCTGGGAGTTCACTCTTGCGATATTCATGGTCTAAAGATTCTTGATTTAGTTTTTTCTGGCACGTATGTAGATAACTACTATTTCACCAGAAGGAAGAATACATCAATAATTGGGGTCAGTTGCATCCCTGATGATATGTGTTTCTGCCGCTCCATGGAAACAGATTTTGTTGAGGATGGATTTGATCTATTTTTATCGGATATGGATGACTCCTATCTGGTTAGAATTGCCACCAGCTTGGGAGATGATATGGTGCGGGCCAGTCAATCTTTATTCAAAGAGGTGGATAAAGAAGACATAGCGGAATATAAAAGGAAATCGAATGAGATGAAAAATTATTTCAAAATAGGTCTCGAACTTTATAATTTGCCGGAGATAATGGACCTGGAGTATGAGAGTAAGATTTGGGGAGAAATGGGAGAAAAATGCTTGAGTTGTGGCACCTGTTCAATGGTTTGCCCAACCTGTTATTGCTACGATGTCTTTGATGAGCTAAATTTGGACGGCAAAACTGGGGAACGCAGGAGACGATGGGATTCTTGTCTCTTCAAAGATCATGCCCTTGTTGCCGGAGGTCTTAATTTTAGAAAAGAGAGATCCTCGAGGGTTAAGAATAGATACTTTCATAAACAGAGAGGTTTCGTAGCTCAATATGGAAGGCCGAGTTGCGTTGGATGTGGACGATGTATCCAGTCCTGTCCGGCAAAAGTAGATATCGTTGAGGTAATCACTAAAATAAGGAGTGTGGATTATGAGTAACTATTCTGCAAAAAGCGGAGCGGACAATATTTATCAACCATCCTTGGCTAGAATTGTTCGGATTCTTCCTCAGATCAAGGATCATCGGCTCTTTGAACTCAGATTCGAGGATCCCGAAATGAGGCGAAGCTTTACCTATAACCCAGGTCAGTTTGTTGAATTAAGCGTAATTGGCACAGGGGAAGCTCCTGTTTCTATATCTTCTTCCCCCACGCGTCCAGGAGTACTTGAGCTATGCGTAAGGAAAATCGGCCGGGTGACAGAGGCTCTGTTTAGACTCCCTCTAAATTCTGTGGTCGGTTTAAGAGGACCTTATGGGAACGGATTTCCGGTGGAAGCAATGGAGAGAAATAACCTCCTAATTGTCGCTGGGGGGCTAGGTATGGCTCCTTTAAGATCTCTTTTATGGTATGTTCTCGATAATCGTTCTAAATTCAAAGAAATTATCCTTATGTTTGGAGCAAAAATTTCTGAGGAAATGCTCTTTAAGTTTGAGCTATTGAGCCTTCTGGACAGGACGGATATGAAATGTCTTCTTACCGTAGACAAAGATGAAGAAGGGACCTGGCCAGTTCAAGTAGGAGTAGTGACCAGGCTATTTGATTTTGTTGAGATTGATCCTGAGATAACCTACGCTATCGTGTGTGGTCCACCCATTATGTATAAGTTTGTTTTGGAAAAGCTTTTAGAGAGAAATCTCCCCAAAGATAGAATACTGATGTCCCTTGAGAGAAGGATGAAATGCGGTGTGGGTAAATGTGGTCACTGCAGCGTCGGCTACAAATATACCTGTATTGATGGACCCATATTTACGTACTGGGACGCTATTAATCTGCCAGAGATGATATAAAGGAGAAAATACTATGGCTAAACCAAAGGTAGGTATATTCGGAATCACCGGCTGTGCCGGTGAGCAAATAGTAATACTCAACTGCGAGGATCAGCTAATGGATATTCTTAAAATACTGGACATTAGATCATTTCACACTGCTTTGAGTGAAAATGATGAAAAATGTGATCTGGACATAGCCTTTGTAGAAGGAGCAGTAGTCCAGCCTGAAGAAGAGATATTGCTAAAGGAAATTAGAAAAAGATCAAGACTTCTTATCGCCCTGGGTACCTGTGCCGTTTGGGGAGGAGTGGCGGCTATGAAAAATGAGGTTTCACGTGAGAGGTTGAAGGATGAGATTTACGGCCCCGCAGGAAAGATATTTGAAAGTATTCCTGCTCAGCCACTCTGCAGTTTCGTAAAAGTTGATTTTTCCATCTCTGGCTGTCCTATAGAGAAGGAGCAATTCCTGCAGGCAGTTGCTTCTCTGGTTCATGGAGACATCCCTATTCTACCAAAGTATGCTGTCTGCACCGAGTGCAAGACGAATGAGAATACCTGCCTCTTGCTAGAGAAAGGCGGGCTTTGCCTGGGACCCATAACCGTTGGTGGCTGTGATGCACGCTGTCTAAGCTACAGCATACCATGCAGTGGTTGTCGAGGTCCGGTGGAAGAGGCTAATGTTGCCTCCGAGGTAGAAATACTGAAGGAAAAGGGATTCACTTTGGGAGATGTACATAATCAATTGCGTACTTTTGCTGCACCGGCAGAAGCTCTGCAAACATATTTCGCTAAAAGGGGAAGGGAATGAAAAAATCAGTTGTGGTTAATCATTTATGTAGAATTGAAGGTCACGGAGGGATTAATGTGGCTATTGAAGATGGAAAGGTGGCCAGGGTCGAGATGGACATCTTTGAAGGAACAAGATTCCTGGAAGCTTTAGTGGTGGGAAGATCATATAACGAAATACCACCCATACTCTCACGTATCTGTGCTATATGCTCTGCTGTGCATACCATAACTTCTTTGATGGCGGTAGAGGATGCTTTTGATACCAAGATTAGCACTCAGACAGAGCTGTTAAGGGAGCTCTTAGTTCAGGGAGGAAATATTGAGAGCCATGCCTTGCATATATTTTGTTTAGCCGTCCCCGATTTTCTCGGCTACAGCGGGGCTTTCACTTTGGCTACTGATCATCCTGAGGAAGTAAAGATAGGATTGGGATTAAAAAAGCTGGGTAATACTGTTCAGGAGACCATTGGAGGCCGAGCTGTCCATCCGGTTAATGCTGTTTTGGGTGGATTTGGCAAGGTACCCACTAAGGAAACTCTCCTCAGAGTGAAAGAAGAGTTAATAAAAGGACTGAAAGATGCTCTGGTTGCCATTGAGTTCATAGCCAGTTTAGAGATTCCAAGTTTTTCTGAGTCCCCTACCATCTATGCAGCATTAGGTTCGTCAGCCCAAGAATACAGCCTTTTTGGAGATAAAGTTATTTTTTCCAGTGGGGACTCAAGAGAGATTAAATCCTATAAAGAGCTTTGTAATGAGACAGTTATTCCTCACTCCCATGCTAAACACAGCTATTTTAAAGGCAGGCCATTTATGGTTGGTGCTCTGGCCAGAATAATGCTCAATGGCCACAAATTAAAATTCGAAGCTAAAAGAACAAAAGAGAAATTGGGTCTCAATTCACCTTCGGAAAATATACTTCATAATAACACCGCCCAGGCCATTGAACTAGTCTACTCCCTGGAAAGATCTATTCAGATCATTGACGAGTTAGTCGAAAGAGGAATAAAGGATGAGAAACCGGTTAAGATTAAACCCAAGGCTGGTCAGGGAACGGCCGCCGTTGAGGCTCCCAGAGGAACACTTTATCATAGTTATACTTTCGATAAGGAAGGAAGGCTAACCAGAGCTGATGTCATCACCCCCACCGCTCAGAATCTAGCCAATATAGAGAAGGATTTTCGGGCCTCCGCAGAGCGGTTAGTTGATGAGCCAGAAGATAGTCTCCAAGCAAAATTGGAGATGGTGGCCAGAGCTTACGATCCCTGCATCTCCTGTTCTGTTCATCTAGTTAGGCTGACTCCCAAAAGGACGACTCTTCCCTTAAGGTGATCTCTCAGTGCCTGGAGCGACAGAATATCGATACTTGATCTACCTTTTTGGGCCACTGCCTCAGCCATCCTCTTGTCCTCCCCGATAGAATAAATTACTCTGTGCTCTCCTCCGAGGTAGTAACGGCTACCCTGAACTCTTCAGATTCGACACTACTCTGCACAAGGAAGATGGTTCGAGTCCTGTCCGGGGAGCCAAGCAGAACTAACAGGGGAGAGAGAAGGTTCAACCCTGGCAGAAGCAAGGGTTTTTGAAGGTTCTAACCCGCCTTTTTGGGCGTGGGCGTTTTCCAGTCCTTTCTTAATTATGAGCCACGGATTCTTGAGGTCAATAAAGAGTTTGCTGTCCTTCAGGATGAGGTTCGAACCTATGGTCCCCAGGATTGTATTTTTGTCTTCAAGCTTACCGTTTTGGAACCAATATTCAGCATAGCAGGCAAAGTTGAATGCTCTCTCGCTGAGCTCCAGCCATCTGTTGGCGCTGTGTTCGGTATCGCCTATCTTTTCCGTAAGTTTTTCCCTCTCCTTGAGAAGGTCGTTTTTGTGACTGAGGTACTCTTGATCGTTAATCATTTCCTTTAAGCGCAGCTTGGTCAGGTTATCCAGTTGCTTCT
>JAUVZN010000092.1 GCA_030602545.1 Candidatus Aerophobota bacterium | reverse complement strand
TTCAGGGAACTGGTTATCCAGGCACTGAATACTGGTCATGTCATAGCAACAATAAAGAAAGGCAGCACCGGGTATGTAGATGGGATAAAAAACCGCAAAGATGTTAGGTTGCTGGAAGTAGATTACCAAAATAGGGATGCTATACTAAGTGAGATAACAAAGATGGTTGCGAATCTTGCAGATTGATCCCGTCAAGAAACTCTCGGGACGCGTATAGATCTTCTAAATGCCAATACTTTCCTGATAGTATCAAGAGGAAATCTACAGAAATCAAGCAAGATACCAGAATCAAAAATAGAAGGAGCTAGCTCCATGAAAGGAGGGTAAATTGGCCAAAAGAGTTTATCGCTCTAGAAAGGATTGTATGATCGCAGGTCTCTGTGGGGGAATTGCAGAATATTTTGGTATTGATCCCACTCTGGTGCGCATAATCGCTGTGCTGACTATTTTTCTCAACGGCCTTGGACTCATTGCCTACGTCATTGCCTGGATTCTCATTCCCCAGAACCCAGAGCCGCTAGCCGAAGAAGAAATAAGTGAAAAGAAAGGAGCAGTAGGAAAAATGAAGCAAAAAGCTGAAAAGGTGGCTCGTGAAATAGGTGAGGGAATTAGAGGCAGCTCGGAGAGGGCTAAGGATAAGAGAAATTCAAGGTGGGTAGGTGGGGCAATCTTGATTTGTCTGGGGCTCCTGTTCCTGGCTAGAAATTTCTTTCCCTGGTTTGATTTAGGTAAACTCTGGCCTCTTATATTGATTATCATTGGACTGGCAGTTATGGCAGGAAGCTTTGGGAGGAAGAAAGAAAAATGAATAGAAGGGGTATTTTCAAGGGCTTAATTATTATTCTGCTGGGTCTTATCTTCTTAGCCAATAACTTTCAGATTCTACCCTGGGGCGTATGGTACGAGCTCATCAGGCTGTGGCCGGTTATCTTAATTGCCATTGGCACTCATCTCATCTTCAGGAAGAGTTCCCTTTCCTTTTTGCAGATCCTCTCTCCTCTCATTATCATCGCTGCCATTGGGGGAGCAATCTATCTTTCCCAGGTGGGTGAAAAATATGAAAAAGTAGATCAGGTGTTCAGATTCGAACAACCCCTCTCCCCTGATCTTACACGTGCCAGTATCAGCATCAGTTTTGGGGCAGGAAGATTGAGATTAGAAGGAGGTTCAACTTACCTTTTTGATGGTGATCTTGTCACTCCTTCCTGGCTAAGACCAAAAATGAGATACAAGGTTATAGACAGAGAGGGATTTCTGGAACTCAGCGAGGAAGGAAGAAGAGATAGATTCCGATTTGGCCGATGGGGAAAGGATCATTCCTGGGATTTGAGGTTAAATAATGGAATTCCCCTAGCTCTAAGAATCAAGACCGGGGCAAGTAGCAACCATCTGGATCTATCTTCCTTGAAGGTAACCTATCTCGAATTAGACACAGGAGCAAGTAAGAACGAAATAAAGTTTGGTGATTCTGCTTCTGTCAGAGCTAATATCCATGCTGGCGCTTCCCAAATAAAACTCCTTATTCCTCAATCAATGGGGATAAGAATCAAAGTCGACACGGCACTGACCAGCAGCAATCTCATGGAGTTAGGCTTTAGAAAGGAGAAAGATGTATATACCAGCAAGAATTACCCGACAGCAGAAACTCGAGTTGACCTTGACCTGAACGTCGGTGTTTCTAGTCTCAGAGTAGAACTTTACCAGTAAGCGGCAAGAACGCTGCTCCTCAAAACTTAACATCCACCCAAAAACTTTCTCGAGGTATTTCAGCACCATGTGGCCTTCCATTTGTTTTTCCACCATAGTTTCTCGAAATGCTTTAAGACCAGGAGATCATCGAGTAGTCTTTCCATCCCGTCCCCTTGCAACCACACCTCGTAGGAAAAGGGGTAAGAAGGAACAATCTTCATCCCTAAGCTCTTCTTTGTCTTCTCTATTTCCTCTACTCTGTCCAGGGGTATGAAAGAATCAGGTTCCCCATCTATGTAGATCTTCACATCATTAAGTACTACTTCACCGGTATAGGTAGTCTCTTTTCCACCTTCTAGTCTTCTATATACACCTTTGCCGTATCTGATTTTCATTTCCGCCCGTCCTCTGTTCCTCCGATGCAACTTTTGTGCCCGCCGAGCCTCTGATCGCCAGATGCAGAGAAAGAGTGAAGGTGATATCGGATAGGATTTTCTTGGTTGACGCGCCAGAGCCCTCCATAAGATACCCCACCATACGAATTGTTCTAGCTCATGAGCTGATAAAAGGCGATGGTTCCTACCAAACCCAGGGTGCCAACAAGATAGAATACGGAGGTCAAGCCGAGTAGGTCCATAGCTAATCCCCCCACCATAGCCCCCACTATCATGCCCATACTTATCCCCGTGTTTAGCAGGCCCATGGTGGTCCCCATGCCGGCGGACCTTCCCAGCTTCGCCCCTATGGCAACTACCGCAGGCCGAGAAATGCCACCTCCAGCACCCATAAGGATCCCCATGAGGAGAAGTCCCCGAAAGCTTGGAACCAGGGGCATGATAAGAATGGCGCAGGATGCTATCGTACTTCCCAGTACTACCAGAAATACTTTACTGTACTTGTCGGCAATCCTGCCGAAGAGACCTTGAAGCAAAGCTGCCAGCAGGATATTAACCGACACCAATAAACCGACTCCGGAAGCTTTGATACCTAAAGATTCAGCAAAAATAGGGAGAAATGCCATTAGGGATCCTCTGCCGGCAGCACCAGCAGCTTGGATGCATATTATGGCCCTCATTGATGGTACTCTGAGAAGCTGCCTTAGCGAGGTTGATTTTCGAGAGGAGGTTTTCGAAGGGCAATTCTGCTGCCCGGGTAGAAAGATCATAATCAAAACTAAGGCCAGGGCGCTCAGGCATCCTAGAGCATAGAAGGCGGAGGCAAACCCAAAAGAGTCAACCAAAAATCCTCCCAACAGAGGACCGCTTCCCCAACCTAGAAAAAGAGAGAGGTTAAATATCCCCAGGTAGCTTCCCTCTTTTCCTTCAGGAGATATCTCCCCAATGTAGGCCATCCCGATAGGAATAACCATGGCCGAACTAAAGCCATGGAGAACTCTCATTCCCGCCAATTGGTAAAGGCCTCTGGCTCCGAGGTAGCCCACGGAGATGAGAGCATACATGAGCAGGCCCAAACAGAGAAAGATCTTCCTTCCCCGTATATCGGAGAGCCTGCCTATCAGAGGCATAAAGATTACCTTGGAGAGGGAAAACCCGGCTAGGATCACTCCCAGCCAGATACCGGTAGCTCCAAGACTGCGGGCATATATAGGCATAAGGGGAGCAATGATCCCTAACCCCACCATGGCGGTAAATAGAGAGAGCGGCAACACCACCAATACTCTGTTGTTCAGCATATCGGTACCCTTCGACCAGTCTCTTAAGAAAGCCGGTTCCACCCGAAAAGACCAGGGACTGGCTAGAGCAGCAAGCTTTCCTGGAGCCATCAGCTGTGGATCTTCTCATAGCTACCTACCTGCTGTCTTAACTTCAATCTGACCATGATATATATTCCCCTGGGGAAAGTCAAATCCTTTGCTATCTTGCAGTCTCCCTTCAACTGTGATACAATGTGCCGACAGCAGAAAGATCCTCATTTGAGGGGAATAGACGCTAAAGTGGGGATCTGGTGCTTTCAAACGCTTGGCAGGAAAAACTACAGGAATCGCCACAAGAGAGGTAAGATTTTATAGAAAAAGGAGACTTGCATGGCTAAAATTGGAGTAATTTACTACTCTAGCGGTGGGAACACTGAGAAGATGGCTGAGTTTGTTGCTCAGGGAGTGAAGAAAGAAGGAATAGAAGTGGAACTGAAAAAGGTAGAAGACACCGCTCTTGAAGATCTTCTTGGCTGGCATGGGATAATCGTTGGTTCACCTACTTACTATGGGTTAGCTGCTGCTCCCATCAAGGACCTCTTTGACCGCTCGGTAAAATATCATGGAGAATTGGAAGGGAAAGTGGGAGGAGCTTTC
>JAUVZN010000080.1 GCA_030602545.1 Candidatus Aerophobota bacterium | reverse complement strand
TCCTTCTATACTTCCCATATCTACATAACTTATCCCCAATCCTAGCTTTCCTTTCGATGAAGGGAAGCTGAAGCTGAGGTATCCCTGTTTTATCTCCTCGAACCAGCTATTGTAAGTTGCCAGGATCTCTTTTTCCGTAAGATAAGTTAAGCCAGCAGGATTCCAATAAAGAGAGGTCCCATCTGATGAGAGGGCAGTGAAGGCATCTCCCATGGCAGAAGCTCTTGCTCCTATCCCGATTTTTAAGAAACTGGCTGCAGTTGTCCCCGGACCATTGGCATAACCAGCAAGATGGGGGATGAGGATTAAAATTCCTATTATCCCTGCACCCCCTAGTATTTTTCTCATTGCCTACCTCCCGAGATGTTTCAAATCTCTTATTCTACAATAGCTATTTTCCCCCTGGTATCTTTAGTTACATAAATATAGGTGCCTCTGGCTACTTTATCCCCTCTCTCATTTTTCCCATCCCAAGAGATCTGGCTGGTGCCATATTTATCCTCTAAAGTCCTTACCAGCTCTCCTCCCAGGGTGAAAATCTGGATCTTGGCATACGGAACAGAGGATCCCGAGAAAGTTAAGCTACTGTCCCTAGAAAGAGAGAAAGGGTTAGGATAAGCTACGAGACCTGTGGTAATACCACCCAGTTCTTCAGACCCAAAGCAGTATACCTTGTGATCACCCCCTCCTACGAATACTTTTCCATCAGCTACAGCTGGGGAGGGGTCTACCGACCATCCAGTTCCGTAGCTCCAGATTAGCTTGCCGTTAGATGCATCCAGGCAGTATACATTGTGATCATCCGATCCTACGAATACCTTTCCCTTGGCTACAGCTGGGGAGGACTCTATAGAGCTTCCAGTTGGATAGCTCCAGATTAGCTTGCCGTTAGATGCATCCAGGCAGTATACATTGCCATCAAACGATCCTACGAATACCCTTCCCTCGGCTACGGCTGGGGAGGAGTATACCGGGCCTCCAGTTAGATAGCTCCAGATTAGCTTGCCGTTAGATGCCCTGAGGCAGTATACCTTCCTATCAAACGATCCTACGAATACCTTTTCATTAGCTACAGCCGGGGAGGATTTTACCTCGACTAGAGTTGGATAGCTCCAGATTAGACTGCCATCAGATGCCCTGAGGCAGTATACCTTCCTATCATCCGATCCTACGAATACCTTTCCCTCGGCTACGGCTGGGGAGGAGCGTACAGAGCCTTCAGTTGGATAGCTCCACATTAGCTTGCCGTCAGATGCCCTGAGGCAGTATACATTGTGATCAAGCGATCCTACAAATACCGCTCCCTCGGCTACGGCTGGGGAGGAGTCTACAAAGCCTCCAGTTTTATAGCTCCACATTAGCTTGCCGTCAGATGCCCTGAGGCAGTATACATTGTGATCACGCGATCCTAGGAATACGTATCCTTCAGCTACAGCCGGGGAGGAGGATACCTCGTCTCCAGTTGGATAGCTCCACAGTACATTATTTGTACTGGGGGAAGTGGAAGTGGTATACCCTGTGTTTTGTAGATCGTGATGGAACATGGGCCAATCTTGGGCGAGGATGGGGCCTGCTCCTGTAATGCTCAAAGCCAAAGATGCTAAAAGTAAAAGAATAGCCTTTCTCACTTCCTTCACCTCCCTTCATTTCTCATCTTTTCTGAGCTCCTCCTTTGCTCCCCTGGCAGAACTCTGGCTATGCAGAGTAATGGTGAGGAGGCCTTGTTCGCTCTCTTCTGAATTCTACAAACTCTTCTCCTTCTTTCCTGCTGTGCCAAGCAAAATATCACCTGCCTTGTCTCTATCCAAAGGAGTTAAGATATCCTTTCGATTCCTGGGCATATCTGATCTACTTGGGATACAGGCCCTTTGTCCGCAGAAGCCTTTAATCAAAATATGATTGTGCCCGGTCAGGCTACATCTCTCTTAAAAAGAAAAGCTCATTCTTTCTCTTTTGAAAGAATGGGCCATTGATGCTCCAGGATATAACTTACCTGGCCCCGCCAGCTAAGGGGCCTCTCATCCGGGGCCCTATTCTTTCGAATAGCTTGCCTTCTTAGGTTACATCCTTATCCTGGCTTTCCAGAAGTTATCAAGGGACGGGTTAGCTAGAGGGCATGGTCAGGTATAGCATGGTATATTTTTTACAATAGCGATAAAGAAATATTTGTCAAGTAGGCCATAAAGTGCTTCGCTTTCGAGGGATCGAGCTTAGCACCAAGGACAGACCCGGCAAGCCGATTAGCCGGGAGGTTTACCCCCTCCGGATAGGATGGAAAGGGTAAGAGTGGTCACGGCAAAGATAATAACCAAAACCACAACGACTTTTCCCAGAAAAGTTGCTCTCCCGCTAGGACCAAAGAAAGTCCTCGTTCCCCCTCCAAATGAGGCTCCCGTGCTGGCTCCTTTTCCCACTTGAAGCAGGATTACTCCTATCAACAGAATACACACCATTACATGGACAACCAATAGAAATCCCATCTTTACTCCCCGTATTTTACTATTCTGGCAAAAGAGGAAGCATCTAAACTGGCTCCCCCTACCAGGGCTCCATCTATATCCGGCTCCCTCATCAATTCTTTTATGTTCTGTGGTTTCACACTCCCCCCATATTGAATACGCATAGAATCAGCGAGATCTTCCCCAAACAGCTTTGCTAAGAGTTCCCTCACAAAACTATGCATCTCCTCTGCCTGCTCCGGAGTTGCAGTTACACCTGTTCCTATGGCCCAAACAGGCTCGTAGGCAATGACCATACGCTCGGCCTCTTCAGGACCAATTCCCTTCAAGCAAAGGTTAAGTTGAGTCTCAACGACTCTCTTGAAGCTACCTTCTTTTCTCTCCTTCAGTGTCTCACCCACACATACCACAGGAATAAGTTCAAAGGTGAGAGCAGATTTGATTTTTTTATTTACCCTCTCATCACTCTCACCAAAGTACCGCCTCCTTTCAGAATGACCCAAAATGACGTATCTACACCCTAGATCAACAAGCATAGGGGCAGAGATCTCTCCCGTGTAAGAACCCCCTGCTTCCCAGTGCATGTTTTGGGCTCCTAGACCAATACTACTGTCCCTGAGGATTTTCTCTGCAAGACCAAGAACGGTAAAGGGGGGAAAGACTACCACCTCTATCTCCTCAACTCCTTCCATCCTCTCCCTTAAATCCTCGATGGTTTGAACAGCCTCCCTGGCGGTTTTGTACATCTTCCAATTTCCACCCATGATGGGTTTGCGCAAGAGCCTCTCCTTTTCCTACTTCTTGTCCATCAGGCTAGCTACTGCGGGAAGCTCGATCCCTTGCAAAAAGCTCAGAGAAGCTCCTCCTCCCGTAGAGACATGGGTCATCTTACCTTCTATTCCGAGTTTTTTCACCGCACTCACCGTTTCCCCTCCCCCTATAACAACAGTAGCCCCAGATTCTGCTAGAAGCTCGGCTATGGCCCGGGTACCTTGAGAAAAACTGATCAGTTCGAACATTCCCAGAGGACCGTTCCAGAAGATGGTTCTTGCCTCCCGGATGATCCCGGAAAAAAGTTCGATGGTCCTCGGTCCAATATCCAAGCCGAGATAATCAGGAGGAATCTCTCCCCTATCCACAAGCCTCACCCCGACCCCATCCCTGGCCTCTCTGGCTACCAGGTGGTCCAGAGGAAGACGGATACGACATCCTTCCCCAGAAGCCTCTTTCAGTATTTCTCGAGCTTCCTCTATCTTTTCTTCCTCCACTAAAGACCTGCCAACTTGAGCTCCCTCAGCCTTGAGGAAAGTGTAGGTCATTCCCCCTCCTACAAGAATATCCTGGCATCTCTTAAGGAAATTATGCAGGATACCTATCTTGTCCGAGATCTTAGCTCCCCCCAGAATAGCCACAAAGGGAATCCGCGGGTTGGTAAGAAGCTCTCCCAACATCTCAAGTTCCCTTTGCATCAAAAGTCCGGCTGCCGCTGGCAGGAATCTAGTCACCCCTACCGTAGAGGCATGGGCTCTGTGGGCAGCTCCAAAGGCGTCATTGACAAACAAATCAGCCAGATCCGCTAGCTTCCTGGCAAATTCAGGATTGTTCTGGGATTCCTCTTTATGGAAACGAGTGTTTTCTAAAAGGACAATGTCTCCGGGTTTGGTGCCTCGAGTGGTTTGCCTTACCCTGTTCCCTACACATTCATCCATTTTTAATACCGGCCGCCCTATTAGCTCCTCCAAGCGGTGAGCCACGGGATTGAGCCGAAGTTTTTCTACTACTTTGCCACCGGGTCTTCCTAGATGAGAGAGGAGAATGAGAGAAGCGCCCTCCTCAAGAATATACTTGATGGTGGGAAGGACCGCCCTTATCCTGGTATCATCTCTGATCTTTCCCTCCTCATCCAGAGAAACATTGAAGTCCACCCGCACCAGTACCCTTTTATCCTTAAGGTCCAGATCCTTAACGGATAACTTTCTTATCTGCATAGCTGCTAGTTTATCCCCTCCCCTATATATAAGGCTAAATCCACCACCCGGCAGGAATATCCCCACTCGTTGTCATACCACCCCATCACTTTCACCATTCGCCCATGGATAACTTTGGTTGAGTCTGCGTCTACAATACAGGAAGAGGAGTCAGTAATAAAATCTGAGGAAACCAGGGGCTCTTCACAGTATCTCATTATGCCTTTGAGATTCCCTTCCGAGGCTCTCTTAAAGGCAGCATTAACATCCTCTGCTGTTGTCTCTTTCTCTACCTCAGCCACCAGATCCACCAGACTCACATCAGCGGTGGGAACTCGTATAGCCAGCCCATCGATCTTTCCTTCCAATTCTGGAATAACCCTGGATACAGCCACGGCTGCTCCGGTGGTGGTAGGAACCATAGATAAGGCAGCGGCTCGGGCTCTTCTTAAGTCCTTATGAGGAGCATCTAACAGAGCCTGATCGTTAGTGTAGGAATGAATGGTAGTCATTGAGGCATGCCTGACCAGGAAACTATCCATAAGGACTTTGACCATGGGTACCAGACAGTTGGTAGTACAGGAGGCTCCGGAAACAATGTGGTGGACAGCAGGATTGTAGGTTCCTTCATTTACTCCCATGACCACCGTAAGCACTTCCTCATCCCCTCTGGCCGGAGCGGTAATAACAACTTTCTTTGCTCCTGCCTTCAAATGGGAGGCTGCCTCTTTCTTCTTTCGGAAAAATCCGGTTGATTCTATTACTACATCTACACCCAGCTCGGCCCAGGGAAGATTTGATGGATCCTTCTCGGAAAAAACCCTTATCTTTTTCCCATCAATAATTATTGAATCACCATCTGCTCCTACCTTCCCTGGATAGGATCGATGAA
>JAUVZN010000072.1 GCA_030602545.1 Candidatus Aerophobota bacterium | reverse complement strand
TAATTTTTGCGCGGTTTCTGGCTCAGTGATGAGAACCGAGCACAGCCCTGCCCCCAGGGCAGCTTTTATGGCAGGGTATCGACGCTCGTCTCCTCCTACCACGAGCACAACCTGACCTCGTTGTGCTATTTTTACCAGATCGCTATACCGCAGTCCTACAGGTCTATATCTGGTCAGCACCTCCTGACCATGCTCGTTAATGAGAATTCCCCCAATAGCACCGATGGCACCATTGGTGGTGGCTAAATTTATTACTTCCTGGTCAACTACCCTATCTTGGACAAGGTCAACTTCTTTGGAGTAGGCCCTATTCTTGGGAATTGGCCCGATGCTTGTGAGTACAATTCTGGTTCTCAACAGCTCTTGGTGCTGAGCTGGACTGAGGGGATCTGCTCCGGTAGTAAAGAATTCATACTCACTTAGTGAAGACTTGCCTCCATATGTCCTGGCTATGCGCTCAGCAATAGTGTTGGCATTATATTCGCTACGGACAACCCCGGGTATACCAACCATTGCTTTTACGGTGAGTCCCCAGATGGGTAAGGGCTTCATTTCCTCAATAGCCCTGGCAAGAATATTCATAGTTCGGCCCAGGTTGGCAGCTATCCAAATCTCCTCCTCTCTTTCCTGTCTGAGGATAATATCTATGTAACGAGCAGCCACCGTGCAGAGTTTGAATGTAACCTCTTGCCATGCCTTTTTGTGCCGAGACCAATCTTCGTCACTGCGGCCCCACCCTTGCTCTTTAGAAGGAATATTCGTCAGATATTTAAGAGCTTCATTCACCATGTCCTCAGGAATGACCAGTACCTCTTTAAGTTTGAATCGATTACGGACTCGCTCAGCCAGAGTTTGCTTGGGAGGGAAGGAAGCTGATTCTACCCAGGCCTCAGCCGAGTGTATGTCTGAAAGCAGGATGACCGAAATCCCCGGCAACTGGCAGGTTCGTCGCAAAAGGCCTATGTCCGAGTCATGGGGATGAGCAGTTAAAGGGTCATGCAAGAATATTACCACCTGACAACGCCGACTTAGAATCTCGTGTGCTATCTGGACGTCTCCCCCCTCGGGCCCAGAGTTTGCAAGCACTACTCTATCAGTAAGATCAGGAAACTCATAAAACCAGCCTTTGATAAGTGCACCGGTAGTCCCGGTTGCGATGATCGTCTTGAATTTCTTTAAAAATTCAGCATGTCTTTCCACGAACTTTTGCATTTCTTTCTTGTTTACATCATGGGCGATGAGTGCGATAGTAGAGTGTTCAGGGCCAAGTTCGTAATAGTTACCGGCCTCACCCTCACGGCCCTTTAACCAATCAAGCTCTTTCGGAGGCTCGTAGTCTCGGGATTGGTACTTTAACCAATAATCTGCAGTAGCTAATGTGGTGAGCAGGGCCACTTGTTTGTGAATGCAGACACGGGTAAGGGCGCGTGTGTCAGGTGACTCACTTCTTATCTCCTCAGGGTCGTACAGGAAAATCACTACTCCGCACTGGCCTGTAACCACGCGATACGCCACTTCAAGGATCCCCCCGTGAGCTCCCGGTGGAAGACCGATAATATGTTTCCCCTCTTCAAAATACCCAGTTTTTATGATGGTTTCGTGTGTACCCTCTGGCGCTATGAGAGTGTATCTTTTGCGGAGAATAGATGCATTATCTCTGATGAATCGCATAAAGGCTCCTTCTGGATGACTGCGGGTAATTCTAGGGGCTATAATGGCAACCTGAGGGCGCGAGGTATGTGTTGCGTCTCTAGATCTCATTGTTTATCCTCTAAGGTTAATCTCTATCCAGGCATGATCCTGCGGTTTGCAAATCTCACCGGTGAAGGTGAGTTAATGCTCAATAAGATTTTTTGCCTTCTCAGAATCTTTCTCCCTAACCATCACTCTTATCCCCCTACTGAAAGTGGCAGGAGGAAACATTGATCCCGCATGCTCGTCCCATAATTCACAGTAGATGTTACTATTTCCTAAGATCGATTTTATCATTTCTGCCTCAACGTAAGATCCGGCTGAGTATATTTGAATCATCTCTTCGTCCTCATGCTTGTTCTTCCTCCGGACAGAGCGCATTTTTTGGCGATTCTCTATATCTCCTTCAGAAATTGCTGACCGGCCAGCTGTCTTACCAGGCCTTTTATCTCCAGTCTCATCAAAACCTCAGCTACCCTGGAGGCAGGAAGGCTGCTTTCTTGAACCAGAAGGTCTATGTGCAAAGGCTCCTCACCTAAAAGGTCCAGGATTTTTTCTTCTTCAAAGGAAAGGGATAGTTTTCTCTGGGCACTTTTTTCTGGCCTCGATATCTGTCCCAGGAGGGAGAGATCCAGCTCTTCCAGTATATCCTGAGCATCCTCTACTAGTTTAGCTCCTTGCTTGATCAGTCGATTGGTCCCCTGACTGTAGGGGCTATTGATATTTCCGGGAACGGCAAAAACTTCTCTTCCTTCTTCCAGGGCAAAATCAGCGGTAATCAAAGCCCCGCTTCGAAGGGGAGCTTCCACTACCACCACGCCCTTGCTCAGTCCACTAATTATCCGGTTGCGCCGGGGAAAATTACCACCCTCCGGTGATGTTCCCAAAGGAAACTCAGAGATGACCGCTCCACTCTCGATGATCTCGGCCATAAGTCTCCTGTTTTCCAGGGGATAGACCACATCCACTCCGCATCCCAGAACAGCGATGGTTCTTCCTCCTGCTTCCAGAGCTCCGAGGTGGGCTGCCGTATCAACTCCTCTCGCCATTCCACTAACTATGGTAAGCCCCTCTTTAGCCAGATCTCGAGCCAGTTTTCTCACCATCATTTTTCCATAGGTGGTGGCTCTTCGGGTTCCCACCATGGCCACGGCATCTTTATCCTCCTCCTTAAGGCTTCCCCTTATATAAAGAAGGGAGGGAGGATTGAAAGTATGGAGAAGATTTTGAGGATATTTATCATCCTGAAAGCTAATGAGGTGTATACCCAGCCTATCTATAGTTTTCAAATCCTCCTTTATCTCTATTCTCTCCCTCTCCTGGATGATAGAACTCACTATTTTCTCTCCCATTTCGGGAACCCTCAGTAAACTACTGGAAGAGGCAGAGAGAACCTTTTTTGGAGAGCCGAAGTATTCCATAAGCTGGCGGCATCTTTTGGGACCGAGATGGGGAATCTTGCTTAAGATGATCCATTCTCTATAAGAGCTCATGTCCTGTCAAACTCCATTCTTTAGGTCCCTCATCACCAGTCCGGTGAGAAGCTTAGGATAGAAATAGCTAGTTTTGGGGGGCATTATTCTTCCAGAGAGGGAGACTTCCCTAAGTTTCTTTAATGATAGGGGCTTGAGCAGGAGGGTCATTTGATATCTACCCTCTTCAACTAGATTGAGGGCCTGTCTAGCATCCTTCACAAAATCAATCTCTTCTCCCTTCCTCAAGGTTTTATTTTTTAGGATTTCCTTTAGTATTCCGTTCAGGACGGCTGAGTCTACTTCCAGTAAGGACGGTTTTCTTTTCAAAGTTAGTATATAGTATTTATCATCGCCCAGGTACATGCCAAAGCGAGGAGTCCCCTCAGCTATTCCTATCATCTGCATGATCTCCTTTTCCGCTGCTTTATCTCCTTTTTTCCTTTCCAGAATCTGAACCTGGAAGAAATCCTTTATCCTTGATTTTATTCTGGCCAGCTCCTCGGAACTGAGGTTTCCCAGCATCCTGTGGACAGGTAGAACAGTAACCGCATCACTTTCCATATTGAGGAAGTACATAAGGACAAAGTCCTCCCCCCGAGGGGATGAGGATCTTCCTCTTTCCTCATTCCGGAAGGCAAGAGCAGTCTTGTAGCGGTGGTGGCCATCGGCAATGAAGATTTTTTTATCCTTCATCATCTGGCATATTCTTATGATTTTATCCTCGTCCCTTATTCTTCCCAGTCTATGTCCTACCCCATCTCTGTCTCTGAGGTTGGCTAAAGTCTTACTCCCCTTAAGACACTCATCAAGGGAGAAAGAGGGGTCCGAATATAAGCTGAAGATAGGACTTAAGTTAGCATGACAGCTCTTGAGGAGCATCAGGCGATCCTCCTGAGGCCCGGGGAAGGTTTCCTCGTGGGGGAAAACTACCCCTGACCCCAGATCTTCTAGCCTCATCAGAGCCATAAAGCCTCTTCTTTTCTTTCTCTTTCCCCGGAGAGTATACTCCTGGTCATAAACATATATAGCCGGATCCTTCTCTTTTTTTAAAATTCCTACCTTGAGCCACTCTCGGAAGAATCTGGCTGCCCGACTGTACTTGTTCTTCTTATAGCTGTCGTGCGGGAAATCTTTACCCAGGATGATGCGAATGATATTATAGGGGTCTAGAGTATAATAAAAATCCTGCTCTTTTGGAGAAATAACATCATATGGAGGAGTGGTTACTTTGGTAAGATCATCTATTTTATCAGAATTATAGATAACTGCTGGAAAAGGACGTATCTCAAGCATTTATTCTCTCAACCTTCCCCTCCCCTCGGGGAAGGGCGATTTTCCCTGTTCGGATAAGTTTCTTAATACCAAAGGGTTTAAGGAGAGTAAGAATACCTCTAACCTTTTCCTCTGAACCGGTAGCCTCTATGATGAAGGCATCAGGATTGACGTCCACTATTTTGGCCCGGAAGATATCCACTATGCGCATAATCTCAGCCCGGTCACCTCCTCTAGCTGTTACTTTCACCAGCACTAACTCCCGCTCTATCCTACCCTCACCGGTGAGGTCCACCACCTTGATAACATCAATGAGTTTTCGCAGTTGCTTGATGACCTGTTCAATAATCTGATCATCTCCGGGGACCACCATGGTCATGGAGGAAACAGTGGGGTCCTCGGTTTCCCCCACCGCCAGACTGTCAATGTTGAATCCCCGGGCACTAAAGAGAGAGGCAATTCTTGCCAGAATTCCAAACCTGTTTTCTACCAGCACAGAGATTGTATGTCTCATTGTTTCTCCCTTGACTTAATCCAGCTCATCATTCCTCTTAATTCTCTACCCACTTTCTCTATCAAATGCTGGGCATCTTTTTTAGCCAGGGCATTGAAGACAGGTCTCGAAGCCGAGTTCTCCAGGATCCATTCTCGGGCAAACTTTCCCGACTGAATCTCAGAGAGAATCTTTTTCATCTCACTTTTAGTCTCTTCAGTAATAATACGCGGCCCCCGGGTGAGGTCTCCATATTCAGCAGTGTTACTTATGGCTGATCTCATCCCTGCCAGTCCACTTTCATACAAAAGATCTACAATGAGCTTGAGCTCATGCATACATTCAAAATAGGCCATCTGTGGTTGATAGCCAGCCTCTACTAAAGTTTCAAAAGCTGCCTTAATGAGAGAGGTAGCTCCTCCACAGAGGACAACCTGTTCCCCAAACAGGTCGGTTTCCGTCTCTTCCCGAAAGGTGGTCTCGATGACTCCGGCTCTTGTTCCTCCAATCCCTTTGGCATAAGCTAGACCCAGCTCTTTAGCCGTGCCAGTAGCGTCCTGATAGATAGCCAGAAGGCAGGGGATTCCCTTTTCCTCTAGATACATCCTCCTGAGAAGGGGACCTGGACCTTTAGGGGCCACCATAAAGACATCTACCCCGGCTGGGGGAATGATCTGGTTAAAATGGATGTTAAACCCATGGGAAAAACCAAGAGCCATACCCTCTTCAAGACACATCGAGATGTCTTCCTGGTAGAGTTTAGCTTGAAACTCATCGGGTACCAGAATTTGAATAACATCTGACTTTCTTGCCACTTCCTTTGGGCCTCTTACCTCAAACCCATCTTCTTTGGCTTTTTTCCAATTGGGGCATTCTTCCAGCTCTCCCACTATGATCTTAACCCCACTGTCGCGAAGGTTTTGTGCTTGTGCATGACCCTGGTTTCCATATCCTATGATAGCGAC
>JAUVZN010000057.1 GCA_030602545.1 Candidatus Aerophobota bacterium | reverse complement strand
GAGAATATTGAGATTCGTTCCTACTGTTTATACGCCTCTCTTCTGGCTGGAATAGCTATTGCTCAAACTGGAACAACTCTGATTCACGGGATGGGGTATAAACTCACCGCCCATCTGGGCCTTACCCATGGCAGAGCCAATGGGATCCTCCTTCCCTGGGTGTCTGAATTTAATCTTCAGGCTGGCCCTGCAAAATATGCCCTTTTAGCCAAGAGCTTAGGGGAAGAGGTAAAAGGCCTGGGGCAGGAAGAGGCAGCGAGGCGGTCGGTAAATGGGATAAGAAGAATTCTGGCAGAGGTGGGTCTGCCTGAAAAACTAAAGAAGGAAAGTATAAAAAGACATGTCATTGAGGAATTTGCCAGAGAGATTATGCAGAATAAACGAAGATTAAGCAATAATCCGCGTATGGCCACTTTAAAGAATATAGTAGGAATCTACGAGAAGGCTTTGGAGAACGATAATGAAAGTTAAGGAGGCTCCGGATGTGTGGTATCATAGGGTACGTTGGAGACAAAGCGGTGGATACTTTGCTGATTGTAAGCCTGGAAAGGCTGGAATATCGTGGATACGATTCTGCCGGCATTGCTACTCTGAACAGGGGAAAACTGGGGATAAGAAAACAGGTAGGTAAGATTCAAGCTTTGAAAGAAATTCTAAAAGAAGAGCCTCTGGAAGGTCAGTTAGGAATCGCACACACCCGTTGGGCTACTCACGGAGAGCCCAGTACGGAGAATGCCCATCCCCTTACCGATTGTAAGAGTGAGGTGGCGGTAGTGCATAACGGAATCATTGAAAATTATACCGAGATAAGGGAGGAGCTCCTTAGAGAGGGGCACATTTTCCGTACCCAGACAGACACTGAAGTCATCGCCCACCTCGTGGAAAAGCATCTAAATAAGAACCTTCTGGTGGCTGTGCGGAAAGCAGTCAAGAAACTTGAGGGAAGCTACGCTCTGGCAGTAATATCTATGAAAGATCCCGACAGAATTGTGGTAGCTCGGTTTAGATCACCCCTGGTCATTGGAGTAGGCAAGAATGAGAATTTTGTGGCTTCCGATGCTTCAGCTATTCTTAATCTGACTTCCAATATGATCTTCATGGAGGACGGGCAGATTGGATTCATAACCAAGAGAAGGGTTAAGATACTTGATAGAGAAGGCAAGCCTCAAGAGAAAAAGGTCAAGATCGTTAAGTGGCACCTTCTGGGAGGACCTCAAAGGGATGGATACAGACACTTTATGCTTAAAGAAATCCATGAGCAGCCCCTCGTTATCCGGAATGTCCTTCAGCGAAGAGTTTCTCAGGATGCCAAAAGAATCTACTTCGAGCATACCAACATCACTAAAGAAAAGCTTCTCAATATAGGTAGGGTTATCATCCAAGCCTGTGGAACTTCCTGGAACGCTGGCCTGGTGGGTAAATACCTCTTTGAAAAGTATCTGCGCCTCCATACAGAGGTCGATCTCTCCTCCGAGTTTAGATACCGTATGCCTGTAGTTAGAGGAGATAGCCTGGTTATGGCCATCTCTCAATCGGGAGAGACCGCCGATACCCTGGCCGGGATCAGGTTAGCTAAAAGTATGTTCCTGGATGTTCTCTCTTTATGCAACACTATAGAGAGCACCATAGCCCGAGAATCGGATGGAGTTATCTATGTTTTCGCTGGCTCAGAGGTTGGAGTAGCCTCCACCAAAGCTTACACCGCTGAACTTCTGGCCTTATTTCTTCTCACCATTCACTGGGGAACTCTTAAAGGGACCCTCTCCGAAGAGGAGGCTATCCGGATGGTAGAAGAGCTAAAGAAGATCCCCTACTACATGGAGGAAATGCTTGATAACCAAAAAGAAGTTTTGGAATGCGCCGAGAAATACTATGAATCATCCAATTTCCTCTTTTTGGGGAGAAAGTTCAATTACGCTACCGCCCTGGAAGGGGCCTTAAAGCTTAAGGAAATCTCCTACATCCATGCTGAAGGGTATGCCGCTGGGGAGATGAAGCATGGACCACTGGCTTTGGTAGACGAGAGAATGCCGGTAGTTTGCATAGCTCCTAAAGGCTCAGTTTACCAGAAGATGATCAGCAACATCCAGGAGGTGAAGGCTAGAAAAGGCAAAGTCATCGCCATTGCCACCCGAGGAGATGAAGAAATTACCAGGTTAGTTGATCATACCATTTTTGTTCCTCCTATCCGGGAAGAATTCTCCCCCATATTGACAGTTATTCCCCTGCAGCTTTTTGCTTACCATGTGGCTATAAGACGGGGCTGTCACGTGGATCAGCCAAGAAACTTGGCCAAAAGCGTCACTGTGGAGTAAGTAATTGAGAAAAATATCCCTCCTCTGGGGCATCTTTGCGAGCTTAGTTCTTACCATCTCCCTCCTCTTAGTCCTTCTTTCGGCTCTTCCCGCGGAAGATGTAGAAGTTATCCAGAACAGAGAATACTTCCCCACAGTACATCGGGCTCTTAAAGAAGTGAAGGAGTCCATAAGAGTGATAATGTTTGAAGCATGCTACTATGAGAAGTACCCTGATAGTCCTAGCAACATCTTGATTAAAGATTTAATAGAAGCTCATAGAAGAGGGGTTAAAGTAGAAGTTATTCTTGAGCTAGGCATCTTTGACGAGGTTAACCGGAACAACCAGGAAGTCGGTCAGCTTCTTTCTAAGGAGGGGATTGCAGTAGCCTTCGACTCCCCCTCAGTTACCACTCATGCTAAACTGATTACCATTGATGGAGAGATTAGTATCCTGGGGAGCACCAACTGGAAGTATTATTCTTTAAGTAAAAACAACGAAGTTTCAGTTCTCATCAAATCCAGGGAGGTTGCGGGGGAGATTGAGGAGTATTTCAAAAGAATCTGGAACACCTGCGAGGTGAGGTAGTCACCTTCCCCTCCCACCCATGATCGCCTGAACAATAAATACATTGTTTGGGGGACATCCTTTTACAAACCTTTTCCCTCTTTTCTTAGCCGGGACACATTGGCCCACCGCCACAATACTATCCTTTGAAGTTCCTACCGGAACAGGTGGATCGCCAGTAATGACTGTTACTCCAGGAAGGTACATCAATTGATTGTCACGGCGCATATCAGCAAGTGCACTCATAACTCCATTCCGGCATCCAGTACAGGTTACTCCTCCGTATATCAGTGAAAAACCTTCAACTTGAACGGGATTATCCTCTATAGATCTCATAAATCTACGTTTCACTTTTTCCAGTTTCTCTCCCACTACTTCAATGAATTCATTATCCATGACACCAAGTCCACGCTCTGCCGCCAATTTGGTAACCAATACTTCTTCCGGTTTATATCCTATAATTTGGCTACAAATAGAATCTACTGACACCGGGTCTTTTCCAGTCACCACCAGGTCCATTTCTACGGGTCGCCCAAAAATAGGCCCCAGTCCCTCCTGACAAAGTATGGCATCCACTACAGTTAAAGCGGGCTTAAATACTGTATTGATATCAGATATCCCTTTAAAGATACCTACCTGGTGCATCCGCCTTTTGTCTTTATCACTCTCCAGTCCCTTCATTTTTTTTAAACTACAGGTCATTTCCGTTTGATCATGGGTCTTGAGCTTAGGAACGCTAATGATTACATGGGCCTGAGTTACTAACTTAAAGGTCTCGACCTCCTTCAAAACATATCCGTTATCAATGGGAATTCTAACCTTCGGCGTCCTTTTCAGATCAACAATCCTGTAACCCCGATTCCGTAAATCATTGTATCCAGAATTCTCTATAACCTTTTCGGTATCCACCCCCACACAGGATGACTCAGCAATAACAGGTTCTGCTCCCATCTCTGCAACCATATCGGCAACAGCCCTGCTTACCTCTGGACAGGTAATCACTGCTGATTCAGGGTCTGCGGGTGGAGCAACCCAGCTAGGATTAATTAAAACCAAGTCACCTGAAGATATAATATCTTCGATCCCTCCAATTAAACTAATCCCTCTTCTCACTGCTTTCTCTATTTCTTTAAAGTCTGGATTCCTTCTCACTTTTGTAATTGAAACCACACTCTTTAACATAAATTCTCCTTTTTGACTTTCAAGGCGAGGGCATACGTTAGTCTAACAGCTCCTGCAAAGTGGGCTAAAAGCTTGGTTTGGAAAAGTTATCGGCTCGATTAGCCAGAATTTAGTAGCTTTCGAGACTCTCATCTCTCTTAGCTAGCGGGAATCGGGAAAGAAAGTTTGCTACTGCTTCCTTGTTCACTATAGAGACTGGCAAATGATCTCTTAATAGTCGTGAAGCTTCTTCAGCGCCTATTTTTTGAAGAGTAGCACAGCTCTCTTCCGAATAGAAAGCAGAGTGGGGAGTTATGATTACATTATCGAGCTCAAGTAAGGGATCATCCTTCCGCAAAGGCTCATTTTCTACTACATCCAGACAGGCTGATTTGATCCATTTATTTCTTAAGGCAAGGTACAGGGCTTGATTGTCAACCACTGGACCCCTGGCGGTGTTAATAAGCACAGCGGTTCTTTTCATTATCCTGAGTTCTTTTTCTCCAATCAGGTGATGGGTTCCCTGGTTCAGTGGAACATGGATAGATACATAATCAGATCTTTGCAGTAGATCTTCAAGACTTACTTTTTCCACTTTTTCTCTCTCAAATTCTTCCCTCTTTCTATAAGGATCGTGGGCAATCACTTTCATATCAAGGACTCTGACTTTACGGGCTAACATTTTGCCAATGTTTCCCAAGCCCACCAAACCTAAGGTTGAACCCTTTATTCTAAAAATAGTTCTAGCCACTCTGTAGTCCCAGATTCCTTGCCGCACCTTCTGGTCTAAAAAACAAATCTTCCTTGCCGCACATAAAAGTAAGGCCAAAGCATGGTCTGAAACCTCGTTTTCAGCCCCGTAGTGAGGCACGTTGATGACCAAAATGCCTCTAGCTGTCGCTGCTTCAACGTCAATGTTGTCAACTCCCACTCCGTATCTTATCATCCCCCTACATTTGGTTAGACTGTTTATAACTTTCCTGGTAATGGGAGCGTAACAGATGAGGAGAACATCTGCGTTTTTAGAAATCCTAATTACTTCCTCCTCCTTTTTGCAGTGGGCTACAATAAGTTCTACTTTCAGAGGAGCCAGAATTTCTTTCTCGTAGTTAACATTGGAATACTGTAGGTCTGTAACCACTACTTTCGACATTGATATGCTCCCACTGAGAGGAGTAAGAGGTCAAGCAACAAGTTTTTGGCGAGCTTCTTGAACTTTCTTCAGGAAGTCTTGTGCTTTCCGGGTCAGAATCTCAAACTTGCCTTCGGCCAAGGCCTGTTTGTCTATCAAGGCGCTTCCCACAGAAATAACAGAAGCTCCTGAGCGGATGTAATCGGCTGCGTTATTTAGATCTACACCCCCTGTTGGATTGAGCAAGACTTGAGGCAAAGGCGCTTTTATGGCCTTAATATAATCTGGTCCTCCCAACTGCTGAGCCGGAAAGATCTTAACTAAATCTGCCCCTTGTTCCCAGGCCCTGACTATCTCTGTGGGAGTCATGGCCCCTGGAATCACTATCTTACTGTATCTCTTGCACACTTTAACCAGTCCCTCATTGAAGCAGGGCGCCACAATAAACTCAGCTCCTGCTAAGATAGAAGCCCTGGCAGTTTCTGCATCAAGAACTGTCCCTGCCCCCAGGAGCACTCCCCCGCCGGATTCTTCAGCAACGGTTTGTATTACACCTATAGCGTTGGGGACGGTCATGGTTATTTCAATGATGTCTATACCTCCTTCTCTCACTGCCTCAACCACTTTCAGAGCTTCCTTTGCCGATTTAGCTCTTATGACGGGAATTATTCCACAGGTAAAGAGACGCCTAAAATTCTTCTCCTTTGAACTCATGATCTATCTCCCTTCCTAATATTTTAGCGCTGAATTCGAAAATCTTTGCCTCCTAAATGTTTCTCAACCTCTTTTAGGCTGAACCAGCTTAGATCCCCAGGAATGGTTTGCTGAAGAGCAGCCATTACGTCCCCGAAAGAGATTCCTTTCTCGATATCGCCGCTGAGGTATCCATACAAAAAGCCGGCTGTGTAAGCATCGCCTGCACCCACACGATCTATGATTTCTATATCGTAGCTTTTTCCTGTGTAGAGTTTGTCAGCTAAAGCAATACTCCTCCATCCTCCGGTAAGAACGGTTTTCACTTCCCTTAGAGTAATTACCACCACCGAGGGGTTAAACATCTCCTTAAGTTTTCGGGCTACTTCTTCATAGGAGTCTTTCAATCCAAAGATTTCTTCTGCATCAAATTGCGTGGTGATGATTATATCTACCTCACCCAACAGCTTGGAAAGGCATCTTCTTGCCTCCTCGCCAGACCAGAGTTTTGCCCGGTAGTTAATATCAAAAGAGACCCGGCATCCTTGATTTTTGGCCTCCCGGATTGACTCACCTACCACCTCAGCACAGCCCTTGCTCAGGGCAGGAGTAATTCCACTAACATGGAAAAGCTTTGCTCCCTTGAAAGCCATCTGCCAGTTTACCTCTCCGGGGGTAAGCTCACTTGCGGTGGAGCTGCCCCTGTCGTATATCACGCTGCTGGCTCTGGGGGCGCTGCCCAGCTCAAGGTAGTATATACCTACTCGGCCCTCATTGGCCCAAACGATTTGTGAAGTATCCACCCCGTGCTCGCGGGTTTTATTAGCCACCATTCTACCCAAAGGGTTATTGGGCAACTTACTGATCCAGGAAGATGAGAGACCGAGTCTGGATATTCCTGCAGCTACATTTAGCTCGCTTCCCCCCACATTGATTTCAAACCTATCAGCCTGTTCCAAACGTCTGTACCCCAATGGGGAAAGCCTCAACATAGCTTCGCCCATTGTCACCACCTCAGCCATAGTTATCGCCTCCTCTTTTGGCTCATTTTATCTACAGAGAAATCCTCATAGAAGACCCTTCTCTTTGTAAATCTCAATAACTTTATCAACCTGGCCTTCAGGGAAAATTTCCTCTCCTTTAAGGTACCTCCTGGAAAGCTCGTAATAAACCAGGGCGCTGCGCATTATTAACTCTGAATCCGTCTTCCTGTGCTTAATCTCGCCGGGAATTCCTGCCACCAATGAACTTTCTGGAATAATAGCGTTTTCTCTGACCAGGGCGTTTGCGGCTATAATAGAGTTTCGAGCTACCTTTGCTCCCTCCATAATGGTGGCATTCATGCCGATAATGACTCTGTCTTGGATCTCGCAACCAT
>JAUVZN010000033.1 GCA_030602545.1 Candidatus Aerophobota bacterium | reverse complement strand
AACGAGGTTGCCTTAAGAAAGTTAATTAATTACCTCATAGATGGGAGAGTGCATGGCTTGTTCGCCATAGGAAGCCAGGGAGAATTCTATGCACTCACAAAGGAAGAAAAAAAGAGGATAACAGAGATCGTCGTTGACGAGGTTAATAAAAGAGTTCCGGTTTACATTGGGACAGGTGCCATAACTACAAAAGAAGCTGTTTTCTTAACCAAGATGGCTGAGAAAATCGGAGCTGATGCCGCTTCTGTGATTACACCTTGCTTTATTTCTCCTTCCGAAAATGAGCTTTACGAGTACTACGCTGCCATTGCAAAATCTACAAACCTACCAGCTCTTCTTTATAACAACCCAGCTAGAACTGGCATAAATCTATCGGCAGACCTGGTAAAGAAGCTCTCCAGGATAGAAAACATAGTAGGAATTAAAGATAGTAGTGGAGATTTAACATTGACCGCGGAGTACATTCGGAACACCACAGAAGATTTTTCTGTCTTATGCGGAAGAGATACCCTGATTTACGGAACACTTTTGTACGGAGGGAAAGGGTCAATTGCAGCTACAGCAAACGTGGCCCCTAAATTAGTGGTAGAAATCTACGAGGCATATATTAAGGGAGATTTAGAGAAGGCAAGAAAGGCACAATATCGACTAGCTCCGCTCAGGAGAGCTTTTAGTTTAGGTTCATTTCCGGTAGTTATCAAAGATGCGTTGAACCTAATTGGAATAGATGTTGGTTTGGCAAGAGAACCAATCAAATCACTACCAGAGGCTAAGAAACAGGAATTAAGAAGGGTACTCCAGCAACTAAGTCTTCTATAGTTCTTCTAAAAATCTAAGAAAGCCACAACGCGCTTTATCGAAGTGGGACATGTGCTTTGGATCTTAGAGAGCCTCTAAAACTAAGCCCGGAAGGAGGTGAAAAAGTAGGTAACCCACCACAGTGATGGTTAAAGGGCTGGGTAGGTTAAAAAGGAAATTTCCATCAAAACAAGATGGGAAACTCTTCAAAAAAAACTGTAGACTTCGTGTGACATGCTTACAAGCAAAAGGAGAAAAAAATGTTACGTAGAAAGCTTTCAGCAGTAGCTCTGGTATTTGTACTGGCTATTGTCCTGGCGATAGGTGTTCAGTCTCCTATGGCTCAGGCTCAAAAAAAAGTAACTATAACTTATGCCGACTGGCAGCTGGGACAGGTCATCTGGGGTAGAATTCTGCGAGAGTCTTTCGCTAAATTCGAGAGATTAAATCCGAATATAAAGGTTCAGGATCAACCCATAGCCCTAGCTCAATTGGGGACGAAACTTTCAGTTGCCGCAATGGGAGGTAAAGGTCCAGATGTCTTTGCTACTACAGCTGATTTACCTCGTCAATTCATAGATAATGGATGGCTTAAGGATTTAACACCCTTTGTGGAAAAAGAAGGGGGAGAAAAATTTTTGGAGGATTTCTATCCTGTCTCATTGAAACTCGTGACAGTGGATGGAAAAACCTGGGGCATTCCGAAGAATATCGTAGCTATGATGCTGGTCTATAACTCTCAAATGTTCAAAGACGCGGGCTTGGACCCTAGTAATCCTCCGAAAAACTGGGAAGAATTTTTGGAGTCCGCCAAGACGCTTACCAAGCCGCCAACCCAATGGGGAACTGTCATTGTAATGGCTAAAGCTGGATTCGACCTCAGATTCCCTGGTATCCTGCGTGGTCATGGTGGAAGTTTCTTAACAAAAGATTGGAAGCGCAGTGCCCTGGATAGTCCTCAGGCTAAAGAAGCTTTTAACTATGTGGTTGACCTTGTAAGAAAATATAAAGTAATGCCTCCAGGTCCTGATGCGGTTGGTGCTAACGAGGCGAGAAGACTATTAGCTCCTAAAAAGGTAGCTATGATTATTGGAACTATGTGGACCATACCAGAGGTAAGTGGAATGAACCCAGACTTACACGGTTGGGAAGTCCTCGAAATGACACCAGTGCCTATCAAAAAAGGTCTAGATCTTAAAACTCATACAGTTCTTTATCAGAAAAGCCTATTCATGAGTCCCAATACCGAGCACCCAGAGGAAGCGTGGAAACTTATCAAGTTCATTACTGATCCCGAACAGATGCAAACATGGTTTGTGTGGCAGTCTATGCTTTCCTGCAGAAAAAGTGTTAACGAGACTTTTCCTCCGATACTCCAAAGTAAGTACGCTGGATTGGTCGCTAAAGAGATACCACGTGGAGATTTCCTGCCTCTGATTCCACAAACGCCGGAGATATTGGATACCTTTAGAAGTGCTCTCACCAGCGCTGTAACAGGAATGGAAGCTGCAGATGCGGCTCTGGCCAGAGCTCATGCGGAAATTAACGAGATTCTGGCAAGATAAGTAGAAATTAGTTTTTTGCAAGAAGGCTAATCCAGAACTGGATTAGCCTTCTTGTCTAACAATATCAATAAGCCACGGAGGGTACAACTTTCTAGGAAGGATTCCAAGTGAGGTTAAGAACGAAAGAATACGAAGCTTATTTGTTCATACTCCCAGCTCTCTCGATGCTAATTGTAATTTTGGGATTTCCTTTTGTCATGGCTATACTTATGAGCCTGAACCTTGCCTGGGTAAAAAGTTCACTATTAGGCTTTACATTTGAAAATTATTCGAGACTTTTCCGTGACAGAGTCTTCTATAACGATCTCATTGTAACATTCTCCTTTGTTGTGTCTACCGTAGGTTTTCATCTATTGTTGGGATTAGGAGTAGCTTTGTTACTAAATATGGAAATTAAAGCCAAAAGATTTTTTAGAGTGGCAGCTATATTACCATGGACAATACCTGATGTAATTGCCGGTTTAATTTGGAGATTTATGTTCGATCCCTTATCCGGCATAATTAATTCAGTTCTGGCAAGATTAAACCTGATTCAATTACCCATTACCTGGCTGAGTGATGCTCGTCTGGCTTTGCCAAGTGTAGTCTTTGCCGAAGTCTGGCGAGGATATCCATTCGTGATGCTACTTCTATTAGCAGGACTTCAATCAATACCGCAAGGCCTGTACGAGGCTGCAGAAATTGATGGTGCTTCTGCTTGGAAAAGATTTTGGTATATTAGCTTACCAAACTTAAGTAGGATAATTATGATTGCTTTTACCTTAGATTTCATATGGGAGTGCAGACGATTTGGGCTGGTTTATAATATGACCGGTGGTAATCCGGGCCACGCAACTGAGGTTCTCTCTTTATATGTATATAAAAATTACTTTGTCTTCTTTAATTTCGGTTATGCAGCTGCCATTGCTGTGGTTTTGGCACTTATTATGATGCTAATAAGCTTTCCTTATCTTAAAGCAAGCATGAAAGAGCTGTAGACTATGTCCAAAAGAAATACCTCCGATTTAACTAGATTATTAATCTACGGCGCTCTCATTTTTATTTGTGTGTACAATCTAGCCCCCTTTCTCTGGATGATCTTTTCTTCTCTAAAAACGGAGGCAGAGGTTAAAAGCTATCCAGCTACATTTTTGCCCCACGTTGTAACTCTTGAGCCCTATGCTAATATACTGGTATGGGGAGGATTTATCACTTATTTTATGAATAGCGCCATAATTTCTTTTTCAACAGCTTTTATTTCAAGCTTCGTGGGAGCCTTAGCTGGATATGGGTTCTCCAGGTACACGTTCAAAGGGCGAACCTCTCTTATGACTGTATTTCTTGCTTCCCAGCTTCTTCCAGGTGTACTTCTGGTAGGCCCTTACTTTAGGATGTTAACGTTAATCAAATTATATGATACACGCATAGGTCTTATCGTTGCGCAAACGACCATCACGCTTCCTTTTAGTGTGTGGATGTTAAAGTCATTTATAGATACGGTTCCTGTAGAGATAGATCAGGCAGCAATGGTTGATGGTGCCTCAAGATGGCAGGCTTTTTTTAAGGTTGTGCTACCTCTTATAGCTCCTGGAATAGTAGCTACAACCATATTTGCGTTTTTGTTAGCCTGGGGAGATCTCTTATGGGCCCTATGCTTACTTAGCAGTCCCTCACTCAAAACTGTAACCTTGGGAATTACGGAATTGGTGGGGCAATTTCGCATAAGATGGGCAGAGCTGATGGGGGCATCTATTATTGCCTCTTTACCTTGTGTGATATTATATCTTTTCCTACAAAGTGCTCTGACTAGAGGCTTCACTGCCGGAGCTGTTAAACAATAAGCTAAACTAAGTTGAAAGGCCTGCCTTTCTCCGAGGAGGTTGTAAAAGATGTACGGATACCATGGAAAGACTTTAAAGGTGGATTTAACCCAGAGAAAAATCTACGAAGAAACTTTTGATGAAGAATTCGCAAAGAAATATATTGGGGGAGTAGGCTTTGGCTTTCGGTGGCTGTATGATACTCTTCCTGCAAAGACTGACCCTCTATCTCCCGAAAATAAGCTAATTTTTGCTACAGGACCTCTCTGTTCCATCAGTTTTCTTGGTAGTACTGGAATCTCTGTTGCTACTAAATCTCCCCTTACTGGCTTGATTGCGGACTCAGATATGCGAGGAAGAATGGGAGGAGTTCTAAAGGGAACTGGATACGATGCCTTAATATTAGAAGGGAAATCCTCTGAACCTGTATATTTGCAAGTTACTGAACATGCCGTTGATATTATAGAGGCTAAAGAGCTTTGGGGAAAGGACATCAAAGAAACCCAGGAAAAAATTTTATCCAAGATAAATGATGGGGAAGCCGTGGTAGCTTCAATTGGAATAGCTGGTGAGAACCTCGTTAAATATGCTGCTATAGCTTCAGACCTCCGTAATTTTGCGGGAAGAGGGGGCACCGGTGCAGTTATGGGTTCTAAAAATCTTAAAGCGATAGTTATTAGGGGAAAGTTAAAGACTCCTGTAGCCGATGCTGAGAGAATAAAAACCCTAATTAAAGAAGTTAACTACCTGATTAAGACTGATGGAAGCTGTGATACTCTTTCCAAGTATGGTACATGGAATACTACCGGTCCCGCCAATTTTAAGGGAATCCTACCTACTAAAAATTTTCAGAAGACCACATTTGAATATATAGATAAGATTGATGGCGACGCCATGCATAATAGTATTTGGGTAGGGAAAAGAACCTGTCCAGGATGCGCGATTGGTTGCAGACACATGGTAAAGGTCGAAAAACCTTACTCTGTTTCTCCAGATTTAGAAGGTCCACAATATGAATCAGTAGCAGCATTGGGTCCGTTACTCTTTAATGGTAATCCAGTAGTAATCGCTAAAGCTAATGAGTTGTGTAATTTGTACGGAATGGACACTATTTCTACAGGGGTCATTATCTCCTTTGTTATGGAGTGTATAGATAGAGGAGTATTAACTGAGGATGATCTAGGGTTCAATTTAAAATGGGGAGAAGGTGAGGAAATTTTAAAAGCCATAGAAACTATAGCTCATCGTGAGGGAATAGGGGATATCCTGGCTGAAGGAGTAAAGCTTGCCTCAAAAAAAATAGGAAAAGGATCTGAAAACTGGGCTATGCATGTAAAAGGATCGGAAGTACCCATGCATGACCCCCGTGGAAAAAAAGGGATGGGTCTGGCATATGCCACTGCTCTTAAAGGAGCAGACCATGAATCCAGTATGCACGATGAGGCATTTGAAAAAGAAAATGCTCTTCCTGATCTTGGTCTCAAGGAACCTATGTCGCGAAAACAATTTGACGGCAAACCTTTTCTAGTAAAAACCTTGCAGGACTATTGGGGCATAATGTCCGATGCGCTTCCTATCTGCAAATTCCCGATGATTCCCCCACGTCCTTTGACTCCTGCTCGCCTGGTAAAGCTCTTGAATCTGGTTACAGGATGGAATTTTACAATAGAAGAGTTTCTCCAGGTTGGAGAAAGAACTTTCAACCTTGGAAGGCTTTTTGATGCTAGAGAAGGGATAAGTCGAAGTGACGATACGCTACCCCGGAGATTCGCAGAAGTCCTATCTGAAGGAGGAAGTGCCGGAGAGAACTTAGATTCGGATAGTTTAAAGACAATGCTTGATGAATATTACCGCCTGCGAGGGTGGGACAATGAAGGGAGGCCCTACCCCGAGACTTTGAAAAGACTGGGGTTAGAAGTGGACTAATTCACTCTATTGGAACCCAAAAGATGTTACTTGTCAAGTTGAAGATGGCGATGAAATTAGTGTTCTTCCTGTAATCAGTGGAGGGTAGACGGGCTAATCAGCCCTGATATTCGAAAAATATTTTTCAACCTTCCTCAATTAAGAAAAAAAGCCCCTCCAAGCTCCTCCGAGAAGGACAAAAAGGGTACAGTCTAAAGGTGGAGTCTGGAAATACTCAGTCTTATCTAAGGGATGGTCCATATGTATCAAGCGAACGGAGATGAGACTAGAGGATCTAAGAGAGCCTTGCTTGACCTTTCCCTGTCAAAGGGCTACCATACACATAACCAGTGAGGGAGCCTTTCATGGACAGGGTAAGAAACTTTCTTGAATTTCTGAAGCGCGACCGTGGCTACTCCAGCAGGATAGTGCACGTTGAAGAGATACCTCGCCGCAAAGCTGAGTTCCGCGACCCAAAGGTGCCCTTCCCCCCACCCATCAACTCCTATCTTTCATCTCAGGGGATTCCAAATCTATACTCACACCAGGTGGAGGCAATAGAGGCCGTTAGAGAAGGTAAGAATGTCATCGTTACTGCGGCAACCGGGAGCGGGAAGTCTCTCATTTACAATCTTTCTGTATGGGAAAAAGTTTTGAAGGATCCCGAGACACGGGCTCTCTACATTTTCCCCACCAAAGCCCTAACTCAGGATCAACTAACCAGCATTGAGGAGTTTGCTCCGTTATGTGAGGATCTAAAGATAAGAGCTGACATTTACGACGGAGATACTTCTGCCTCTAGGCGGGCAAAGATTAAGAGGATACCGCCTCATATTGTCCTTACAAATCCTGACATGCTCCAGATGGGGATTCTGCCTTTTCATTCTGCCTGGAGAGAGTTCCTCTCTAGACTCCGCTTTGTCGTTCTAGATGAGCTTCATACATATAGGGGTGTTTTTGGAACTCATGTAGCCCATATTATGAGAAGAATGAAACGAATTCTTGCCCTCTACGGGAGCAAGGCTCAGTTCATTGCATCCTCCGCCACTATAGATGCCCCTGAAGAATTTGCCCGGAATCTAACTGGGGAGGAATTCCTAGCGGTGAAAAAAGACGGTGCTCCTTCGGGAAAGAAGTACTTTGTCCTCTGGGAGAGTGAAGCAAGCTCTTACACGGAAGCAACCAACGTTTTTCTGGAAAGTCTGGACTGTGGTCTTAAAACAATCCTCTTCACTAAGGCCAGAAGAATAACTGAACTTGTATCCTCCTGGATCAAGGAGGAGCGCCCGGATCTCGCCTCAAAGGTGGCTTCGTACAGAGCAGGCTATCTTCCTTCTGAGAGAAGAGAGATTGAAGCTGATCTTTTTGGAGGAAAACTCGCTGGGGTTGTTTCAACCAGTGCCCTGGAGCTCGGCATAGATGTGGGAGAGCTGGATTGCTGTATTCTCTTAGGCTATCCCGGATCAATTGTCAGCACCTGGCAAAGAGGCGGCAGAGTCGGAAGAGGCACCAAAGATGCTCTTATCATAATGATAGGCTTGGATGATGCCCTAGATCAGTATCTTATTCATCATCCAGAAGACTTTTTTTCCCGAAGGTGGGAAAAGATGATAATCAACCTGGAAAACAAGCCTATTACCTACGAACATCTTCCCTGTGCAGCTGCAGAGCATCCTTTATCTGGAAGCGATAGAGCAATCTATGGAGATGGTTTCTCTTCACTCCTCAGCTCGCTGGAGAAGGAGGGTAAGCTTCTCAGAGATAAGGAAGGAGGAAAGTGGTATCCTCGGAGAAAGTATCCCCAAAGAAATATCAACATCCGCTCCATTGGCGATACTTTTGCCATCATTGACCTCGAGACTGGGAAGACAGTTGGGGATGTGGATGAGACAAGACTTTATCATGAATGCCACCCCGGGGCTATATATCTTCACCGCTCAGAGGAATACGAGATCCTGCACCTTAATCAGGCCGCAAGGTGCGTTTATGCTCATCGAAGACATGTTGACTACTACACTAAGACAAGCTCCTGGGAGGAAGTGGAAATCCTCAAAGCCCTCAGGACAAGACAGGTGGGCGCCTCAAGACTAAGTCTCGGGGAGGTGAGAGTAACTGAACACGTCACAGGCTTTGAAAAGTACAAAAAACGCGATCAAAGCTTGATCAGTGAACATTCCCTCAGTCTTCCCAAAAGAAATTTCGAGACAGTCTCACTCTGGCTTGAACTGCCCTCGAACTTTAGTGAAATTGTTGCGGTAAAAGGGGCTGATTTTGCCGGTGCCCTGCACGCTGTCGAACATGCTACCATAGCAATGTTCCCCTTAAAAGTTCCCTGTGATAGACACGATATGGGAGGCTACTCTTTCCCCTTTCATGTCCAGACTCACACACCCACCATCTTCATTTACGATGCCTATCCCGGAGGAGTAGGCTTAGCTGAGACGGCATTTGACATTCCCCGAGACCTTTTTCAGACTACTCTCAGACTCATCAGGAGTTGCCCGTGTCAGAGAGGATGTCCTTCCTGTATTCAATCACCAAGATGCGGCAGCGGTAATAAGCCATTGGACAAAGAAGGAGCTATCATGGTTCTGGATTATCTGGTGTCGGGAGAGTCCAGGGCTGCTGAAGAAATTGAGGAAGAGGCTTTAGTTCAGATAAACAAACGACCTGAAAAGAGAACCACAACAGAGCTAAAAGACATCGTTTTTTTTGATCTTGAGACACAGAAGACAGCTGAGGAGGTAGGAGGGTGGGAGAAGAGTCACCTCATGAGGGTATCAGTCGCGGTAGTCTATAGCCTGAGAAACAATAAATTCCAACTGCTTACGGAAAGCAACATTAGGGAGCTCGTAGAGGAGCTTCTGGCGCGAGAGTTAGTGGTGGGCTTTAATATAAAGAGATTTGACTACAAGGTGCTTACCTATTACACCGATTTTGATCAGGAAAAGATTCCAACTCTAGACATACACGAAGTTGTGATGAAGTTTCTGGGTTTTCCATTGAGCCTGGAGCGACTGTCTCAAGCTACCCTGGGCTATGGCAAAATCGGTAACGGTCTGGATGCAATACGCTGGTTTAGAGAAGGCAGGACGGATAAACTTGGCGAGTACTGCAGGCATGATGTTAAGCTGGTTAAGGAGCTTTATGAATTTGGCAAGGAAAACGACTATCTTTTGTTTGAAGACAAGAATAAAGGGATCCTTAGAATCCCCGTGAGTTGGGGATAAGAATCTCTAACTCTTGCTTTCCATCAAGCAAGAGGGCTCGTGAGGAGATAAGCCCATGTACTCTGTAAAGTCTATTGATAAACTGATCAAGGAATTCAGCAACCTACCGGGTATAGGAGAGAAATCGGCCCAGCGTATGGCGTTCTTCATTTCAAGAACTTCCAAAGAATACGCGAAAAGACTCATCGAGGCCATAAGAGAAGTCATGGAGAAAGTAAAATACTGTTCTATCTGTGGCAGCGTTACCCAAACTGACCCTTGCCCAATCTGCCAAGATAAGACAAGAGATACGTCAATTATTTGTGTTGTGGAGGAGCCCTGGGATATTTTCGTTTTTGAAAAAGCAGGAAAATTTAAGGGGCTATATCATGTTCTTGGTGGGGCTATTTCGCCCACAAAAGGGATGAACCCTCAGGACTTGAATATCAGAGGGCTTATGCAAAGAGTAAGGACCAACAGGATAAGAGAGGTCATTCTGGCTACTGATCCCAATACGGACGGACAGGCAACGGCTCTTTACATTGCCAAACTACTTAAGAAGCGGGGCATCAGGGTAACTCGCCTCGGGATGGGCCTTCCGGTAGGAGGAGACCTGGAGTTCGCTGACGAGGATACGCTCTCTCATGCCTTGAATGGAAGACGGACCATGTGAGGTAGATAGAAACTGAGCTCTGAAATAGATTAAGGATGAAAGTATGAGACTCTATAAGACCGATGCCATCGTTCTCTCAGACTCCGAGCTGGGAGATCAGGACAAGATAATAACCCTTCTTTCCGATCAATACGGAAAGATAAGGGCGGTAGCCAAGGGTGCGAGAAGACTGAAAAGTAGGTTTGCCCCTGCTGTGCAGATGCCCTCATATGTAAACGCAGTTCTTTACAGGAGCCAGCGGATAGAGGTAGATACATTTAATGAATGCAAGATCAACTCTCCCTTTCTTGGAATCAGAAATGACCTCGTAAGGCTTTCCTATGGCTACTATCTTGTTGAGCTAATCATGAAATTCATTCGGGGAGCCGAGACTCCTCCGTTTCTTTTTGATCTCGTATTGAAGATGCTCTTCCTGCTGGAGACGACTCCCGAAAAGAGCCTGCCCGTCCTCATGCGCTCCTTTGAGCTAAAGATGCTGACCATTCTGGGATACCGCCCATATCTTGCAGGCTGCGTAGACTGCCATCGGAGAATAGAAAAGAGCCGGCAAGTCTATTTTAGTGGATATGAGGGAGGAATTCTGTGTTCAAGTTGCAGTAGAAAGAGGGTTGGAAAACTGGTATCTTACGAGGCCATTCGGTGGATGAAGTTTTTCGCAAATACCCCTTTGAAAAAGTTAGCCAACATGCGAGCGGGCGAGAAGATCGAAAAGGAGCTCAAAGTCATCCCTGAAAGCTACATTCCCCACAGGCTCGGGGAGGACGTTTTGAGCTATGACTTCATCGAAACGGTGCAGGATCTGGAGAAAGACGGAGACCTAGAGAAGATTATTGACTAGACGATACCAAGAAACTGGAAAGGAGCCTAACAATAAAACTAAAAGGCAGGGTTGCGCTGGTTACAGGCGGTGGAAAGGGACTAGGCAGGGCAATCTCGCTCGCTTTTGCAAGAGAGGGAGCAGATGTTGCCATGGCAGCCCGGACAAAGTCTCCTCTTGAAGAAACTGCCAAGGAAATCAGGGAAATGGGACGACGTGCATATCCGTTTGTGGCAGATATCTCTGATGAGGACCAAGTAAATGAGTTCGTCAGTTCAGCTGTCAGCTACCTGGGGAGGATAGACATCCTGGTCAACAATACCGGAATTGCAGGACCAACTGTCCCTGTAGTCAATCTTGCTATGGAGGATTGGGACAGAGTTCTTGCGGTAAACCTTACAGGAGCGTACCTTTGTGCAAAGGCTGCCTTAAAGCATATGATAAAAAACAAAAGTGGAAATATCCTAAACATAAGTTCCACAGCTGGAATAAAGGGATTATGGAGACGTGCTCCTTACGTCGTTTCCAAATCGGGTATTCTTGGTTTGACTAAGACGCTAGCCTTAGAAGTCGGTGTTCATGGAATCCGAGTTAATGCGATTTGTCCGGGGCCGGTGGAGGGTGAGCGAATGGATCGTGTCTTCAGGGCGAGGGCAAAAGCAATGGGAATATCACCCGATATGGCCAGAAAAAGGGCCATGGACGAGGCTGCCTTGCGACGACTGGTTAGTCCGGAAGAGGTTGCTCGTGCCGCCGTTTTTCTTGCATCATCAGACTCTGAGGGAATTACAGGTCAAATTATCCGGGTTGATGCTGGATTAGACTGAATCGAGACCTTATCTTCTCCAGAGCTCCCTATCCAGACACCTGTACTGCAGAGCCTCAGAGATATGGGAGGCAAGGACTTTTTCCTCCCCTTCCAAATCAGCGATAGTACGGGATATCTTAAGAACCCTGTGGTAGGCCCTGGCAGAAA
>JAUVZN010000006.1 GCA_030602545.1 Candidatus Aerophobota bacterium | reverse complement strand
CTGGCCTATCCTGAATCCGAAGGGATAGATAAAGGGCCAGGTCAAAGGATTAGAGACAAAGGTACCCAGGATAGCGGAGAGTCTATTTGCCTTTGAGAGAAAGGCGGTGGGCAGCGAGAAGAGAATGGCAAGTCCAAAAGTAGGCAGAACTCCCCAGAAAACCCCGATAGCCACACCTCGAGCAATTCTCTCTGGAGAGTCAGCAATTCTTATTAAATCTTTGACGAATCTTTTGATCCTGCTCTGGCGAACTCGCTTTCCTGCTTCCATTTCTCCCTCTTAATTTTCATCCCAGCTTGTCCGGCACTAAGAATATAGGTCTATTCTACAAAATACAGGTAAAAAATCCACCATAGGTTCTTTTTGGTGCCTGCACAGATGTTCGCTTGGAGAATAATCTTTTCAGTATTCTTTTTTACATGACCCAACGCGGAAAAGTGACATAGATATTTTTGCATATAGAATAGACTGCCGTAGGTAAACTCCCCTCTCGTTAACTAATTCATATTGAGTAATGCCTAAAAAGAAGAGAATCATAGTCAAATCACATGCTGTAGAGCGGCTGAAAAAAGAAAAGGTATTTTAGAGGAAAGAAATGAAGTAAATATAATCTGGAAGATGATGTGTTAGTAATTACATTAAAAGATGAACCTTTATCTTATGGAGAAGAAGTTACTGCAGAGGCATAGGAGCGTTCTGCAAAAAGACTATATCTATTTCTCTTGATCTCTGTTTGTAAAGTTCACAGTCCACTGCCACAATATCTTGAAGAGCTCTTTTACTTTTCCTCACTATGTTCTTCCTTTTGAGAAGTGTATCAAAAAATCGTAGAAGGGTCAAGTTTCCGACGATCTTACCGATAATAGTTATGGTAAATGGGAAATCGTCCGGTAGGCGAGAGAACCTCCGAGAAAGACTAAGTAAGAGGAAACTCCCACCGGGCGATCTTTTCCTGCCCACATAATCTCCCAGATCCCCACAAACTTCCCCATAGAGGTCAGGCTATGAAGAAATTTGTTACTGCTTTAAGGGAAGACGTGCGTTAAAAACGGAGGAAAAAGTGAGAAGATGGGAGTGAAAGCTGTAGGCCGGATCTGGATGAAAGCTACCTTTCCTACCTCATCTCCAAATTCGAGGAGGAACTAGAAAAAGTTTGCTTTCCTTTATTGCCGGACAGGTGGCTTTAGCCATTGGTTCAATTCTGGCCAATTATGCAGCCATCGGCATAAAAAATAGGTCTTTGATCGAGAGCCTGGCTAAGGCTATTGAAGCCAAAGACCCCTACACCCGGGTCATTCCCAGTAGGCCTAAAATGTGACCCCTTATGCCTTCGCTACCCAGGTTAGGTAGCAGCTTGATAGTTCTTCTCCCCGAAGAGGCGTATATAATTGGTTCCATTCTGGAAGAGGGCAATTTTTATGCATTTTCCGATATTGATATAGCTGTTAGAGGATTAAAAGATGGGTATTCCAAGGTATATGGGGATTTAGAAGAAATGGTGGGAAGAAATATTGATTTAAAGGTTACTCTCTTACCTTCTCCAAAAAATTTTTTACTAAAGCTGGATAGATTTCTTTCAGTCTAAGAGCATCATCCAGCACTATTTCTATTTTTCTTAACTCTATTTCGTGACCATAGGCATGTCTGAAAAAACGCCTGAAAGCTCTTAGGTTATCCAGCAACTTATATGCCTCATCGGATAGTAAATCCGGTCTTACCCCCCCTGATAAAAATAGACATCCTCCGTAATAGTTCAGCATGATATCTGCCTTTCTCTTCCACGGTATTATCAAAAAAATCAGCCACTATTTTGAATAAATCCTCAAAAGCACAGTACAGGTTATGGAGCTGGTAAGCCAGGCTTTCTAATTTTGATTTACTTCTTTCCATACCTTTCTTTCTCTCCTCAATTTTTCTGTAAGTCTCTTTTATCAATCTAATCTGAGTTCCTATTTCGGATTCAAAGATTGAAAATCTTGCCTCGTCCATACTATCCCCTCTTTGATTATTTTCTCTCTCAATCTGTGCTTCTCAAGTTGTAGTATATCTACATCTCTTCCCAGATTTCTGGAAAGATAGGCTAAAGCCGAAAAAAAATCCTCATCTTTCAGGCCAACAAATGCAATATCTATATCTGATTCTTCAGAAAATCTGTAAGGCTTGGTTATGGTTCCAAAAAGATAGGCTTTCTCAAAGCTGATACTCTTGCTCATCTCTTTCAGTATCTTTTTTGCCTTCTCAATACTCGCCAACCTCAGTCTTTCTCTCTCAATACTCTTTCTTTGCAGAACCTTATCCAAGAGGTATGTTTGACTCATAGAAACCTCTTTTTAATCTGGTTTTTTCCATGGATATACAGGGATAAATCCATACTAAATATACTAATTGGCATTCAACAAGTCAATTCTACGCGAGGTACTGGTTTCTTGCATTCATATCCATTTTCTCCTTCTCCCCGGTTAATTGTTATCTAACCAGGGATTAATGTATCATAATTTCAGTTACATTTCATATGGCAGAGCCAGTCACCCTTCGGTTACATTATATACGACTCAACGCGTCTTCCTGGAGGAAATAAAAAGGAGATTCTGGAGAAAAAATCTTAGGGATCTGGAGAAAGCTCAGGTAAATGCAGGAGAAAGTGCTCTTTGAAATTAGATGGTAAACTTCCCTATAAAAATAGGGAGGCTTACCCATGCAAAAACAGATTCACAAAAGGCTACCCAAAGATTGTGCCCCCATGGGTAAAAATGAGACTTCATGGGATAAGAAATTTCAGGAGGTAAAAAGGGGATGATTACAATGGAAAAGTGGGTAGCGATCAGTCAGTTAAATGAGCAAGGTTTTGGTAAAAGAACAATAACAAAAAAAGAAAAACCTGATAAATAAAGGGTTTAATCTGTTGAATTATTGAAAAATGCCTTAATTTCTCTACTTAATTGTGGCAGTTGGGCCAACAGCCACAGCCACCCTCTGACCTCATCGAACTCTTTGACCACGTTTTAGACGGGAGAATTCACGGCGAATGGTGCCAGCAAGTCTCCACTGGCGGTGGCATCCAACTGCTGGCGAACACGATACATTAAAGGATAGCTGCTACTCATGGCTCAGATCTATGCGATCGAACTTTCTACGAACAGGGTGGGCACGAGATGGCAAGGACTCCCTGTGGCTAGTTCTGGCCTGGAGCCAGGAGGAGTCCTGACCAATCCATCTCTTCGGTTATTCATTACTTGGGAAATTTACAGGCATTCAGTATCTCCTGGATCTCCTCGCCAGTCAGCCGGACATAATCCTCGTCCATCACCTCCGCCAGCATATCTGAGGTCCAGACGTCATAGCCAGGGTTGGCCTCAAAGATCCAGGACTCCCAAGCGGGCTCAATCACCATCTTGGGGGTGAACTTCCATCCGATATCGAAGACTACCTCAGGCTCCTGCCCCATAAAGACAAGCTTACCTCGATACTTGCCACCCACCAGGTACACATTAGGGCAGGTGTAGTAGATCTTCAAGCCCTCCCGCTGGAAAGCCACCTCGGCGTACTTCTGAATATAGTCCGGATGGACACTGGAATGCACGTTGATGTGCATATGGTTGGTGGTAGGCATCACCGGAAACTCCAGACCCTTGAGAAAATGATCAGATTTGAAGTATTCCTCCAGGGTTTTTTCCTCCTCGGCTCCCACCTCTCTGAACGGGAATTGCCTATAAAACTGGTTAATATACCAGCGGTTCCAGACCACCAGGTTACAGCCCGATTCTCCTCCCTCACAAGGCCTTAACCCCACGTCCTTGTGGAAGAACCACTGAAAGTCGAAGTGGGGTTTCCCCTTCGATTCGACTCCGTGCAAGCTGCCCATACCTGCCTTGGGCGCCATATGGTCGATCTTGCGGGCTGAGGGCCAGCCCATACGCTCAAAATATCCTGTCATGATGGCTTCCAGTGAGTCGGGATGCACCGAGGTCTCCACATAGGCATGGATGTGAGAGCCCTTCGGGTCAGGATCTTGTAATGCCGCGCAGAGCCGGCGCCAGTGATCCGATTCGACAAAGTAGTGCTTCACCTCTTCCAGCAACATGTTTCGTTCCATTGTATGACCTCCTAAAAAAGTAGTGTTTCATTTCTTTTTATCGTAAGACCCGGGTTTCACAGGGGGGCTGAAGACACTGATCAGCACCAGGAGCTCATCCCCCAGGGTCTTGACGCCGTGTTCCACGCCGGGCTCGGTGAACACAGCCGCACCGGGCTCCAGTGGATAAACCTTGTTGCCAACACGGGTTTCACCACGTCCAGAGATCACATAGATGATCTCTTCCTCCTGCTCGTGTTTGTGAGTTCCCGGATCACTGCCTGGCGGGAAGGCGACAACTCCAAAAATCATGTTCTGGCATCCACCCTCCTCCGGCCCGATCAACTTTTTCCAGAGTCGGCCCGGCAATTGGAGCCCATCAATATCCTGTTCCTTAACATAATGCATTCTAAACCTCCTTTCTGGTTAGATCCGAAGTTCCTTCGATCAAATCTCCGGTACTCCCCTTGCGGATCTCTTTATTAGCGGACTAAACTGGGCACAAAGAGTGACAGCTGAGGAAAAATATTTATTAAAAAAAGGATCCCTATCATGGTCAGAACTATAGGGATGGCGTTAAAAGCTGTCTCTTCCATGGGAATCTTGGCGATTTCCGCAGAAACGAAAAGAGAGTAGCCGACAGGCGGAGTCAAGAGCCCGATGGACATATTCAAAACAAAAATCATGGCAATGTGCAAGGGATTTATTCCCATGGCATACTCCAGAGGGATCAAAATCGGCACAAGGATAATCGTTGCCACCAGTATGTCTATAATCAGGCCTGTAAGCAGTAATATCACGTTCAGTATAAGTAAGATGACATACTTGTTACTGGAGATGCCCAATATAAAATCTTTGAGCAGCTCCGGAACCCCTTCCATGATGGAAATATAGGAAAAGACTGATGCAGCTGCTATAATAATCACCAGCTTTCCCGTCATTTTCGCTGATTCCAATAATATTCTTGGCAACTGACTCCAGGTCATTTCCTTGTACACGAATATGGCCACGATCAAGGAGTAGACCACACCAATCATGGCTGCTTCAGTGGCGGTGAACACACCGCCTACAATACCCCCAACAATGATTAAGGGTGTAAGGATTGCCAGGATAGATCTCTTAAATGTCAGTATCAGTCTATTCCAGGAAAACCGGAATGTGGATGGTGGCCCATAGTTCTTCCTTTTCGAGATAAAATAGCAGAGAACCATCAGGCTAAACCCGATCATCATCCCAGGAATGTAGCCAGCGAGAAAAAGCTCAAAGACGCCAAGACCTGCTGTCATGGAATAGACAATCATTGGAATGGATGGCGGAATGATATTACCCAGGGGCCCGGCTGTCCCAACTATTGCCGAAGAGAATCCCTTTGGATAGTTATTCTCCTCCATAGATGGAATAAGAACGGTGCCCACTGCAGCAGTATCTGCTATAGCTGAGCCCGAGATGCCGCCCATGACCATGCCGGTTAAGACAGTCACCATGGAAAGACCGCCCTTGAAGTGCCCGACGAGCGAATTGCAAAAATCCACAATCCGCCTGGATATCCCTCCCTGGGACATAATGTTCCCGACCAGCACAAAACCCGGAATGGCCAAAAGGACAAAAGAGTCCATTCCGATTAGCAGACGCTGCGCGATGATCTCTAGGGGAAGGTTTCCAGCAAGGCATGCAAAGCTGGCTGCCAGACCAAAGGAAAAGTATAGGGGCATCCCCAGTAAGGTAAAAAACAAGAAAACAATCACTACTGATAACATCAGCATATGCACTTCTCCTCAGAGGAATTCATCTTTACATGGTCAATGATGGATTTGACTATGGTCTCCAGAATGTAAACGCCCATTAACAAGCCGCCAACGGGAATAGAGAGATACCACCAACCCATAGATATTCCGAGGCACGGCGATGCCGCACTGGCCACTATGGGGTATATAACCAGACCTTGTTGGATCATTAACCAGCAGAAACCCAACATCAGTACACGGCTAAAGGTAAGCCAGAGAAATCTCAATCTCTTTGGCAGGCGATTGACAAGAAAGGTGATCTGCATATGGCTCTGCTCACGAGTTACAAGAGCAGCGGTGAATATGACCATCCAGATGAACAGGAAACGGCCCAGCTCTATGGACCAGGAAGGCGGACGATGAAAGACATACCGCATAACCACCGCGTAAAAGAGAATGGCTACAATAACGCCTATGAACGCACGACAGATGACCTTCATGGCAAGCTCGATAGTGTCCAGGGTCCTCTTGATCATAACAGTTTTCCTCTCCCGGGACGGGACCAATGTCCCGTCCCGGATCACAGATAGTTAAACTTATTTTTTTCTCAGAGATTCGATGAAGGCAAGAGCTTCGTCCATGAACTCGGGACCAACCTTGAACCGAAACTGTACATAAACGGGCTTGGTCAGTTCTCTGAATGCAGCAAAGGCCTTCGGGGTGAGCGAATTCACCTTCACGCCCTTTTCCTCCAGCAGTGCTTTCGACTTGTCATCAAATTGCGCCTGTTCCTTTCTAGCCCAGAGCAAGGCTTCCGCCCCACTTTCCTTGATAATCTTTTGTTCTTTTGGGCTAAACTTATCGAACAGCTTTTTGCTCATTATCAAAGGCGCACTTTCATAGTAATGTTTTGTTCGAGTGGCGTATTTGGCAATTTCATACAACTTGAGGGGGTAGCCCAACCCGTAAGTGGTAGTAATTCCGTCCACGGTTCCCTGGCGCAAACCAAGAAGAGCCTCGCTCCAGGCCATTGGGGTGCCAATGGCGCCCATATGAGTTGTAATGGACATATCGAGAGGCGTTTCCAAACATCGGAGCTTCAGGCCTTTGAGGTCTTCAGGCTTGGTGATGGGCCTGACATTGTTCCAGACACCACGGAATGACCAGGTAGCCCAGCCCAGACCCACGAGACCCTTCGGCTCCAGCATCTTGAACAACTTCTGGCCAACGGGACCATCCAGGAACGCACTAGCCTCATCATGATTATTAAATAGATAAGGTAAGGATATCATGATGAACTGTGGAACAATGGTGGACAGTACGGAGCCACTGACAACAGCCGTATCCAGGGTACCCAGGCGGCAGGCTTCAATCATTTCCCGGTCACCCCCCATGACTCCCCGTCCAAGGATCTTAACTTTTAACTCCCCACCGGAACGCTCAGCCAGAACAGACTGCCACTTCACCAGGCTTTGATAGAGGAGGGTCTCAGGAAGGGCCACGGTGGCAACCTTGATCTCTTTAACTGCCTGTGCTCCTGAAACTGAAAAGGCGACCAGACAGATGAGACATAAACTTACCACACACAACCTTCTCAAAACTCTTTGCACTTTCATACTTAAACCTCCTGGTATAATCTTCACCTGTAGTGAAGACATTGTTCATTCTTCTGTGGAAACCTCCCAAAAGAGAAACTAATCTTTCCACATTTTTCTCTTCGGAAAGCTCTCCTTTGTCCCAGCTAACGGCCTGTCTACCTTCTCACCTCCCTCCGGCCTCATTTTTAGCTCTTCCCTTGCCAATGTGCCAGACCTTATGGGACTCAGCAAAAAATTAATTTGTCATAACTTTGACTCAAAATCTCCTCAAAAATAAGTATAATGAGAAAGGAGGAGATTTCAAATGAGTAGTAAAAGCCAGGCTATCTCCAGCATTTCCCGTCCACCCCCATAGCTTCAGCTACAAGAAGAGGCAAGTCATAAACCTTGATTTTCCTTTTCTTAGCCGGTATCCTTAAATTCGAGACACATAGAGGACAGGAGGTAACCAGGTCATTTACTCCTAAATTGGCTGCTTCGTCTACTCTTATCTCAGGAAGCTTTTTTCCAAGTTCAGGAAAAACATTAATTAAAACAAGCTCACCTCCGCAACACCTGGTATTTTCCCTATTCCTTGGCATTTCCACCAGTTGCAATCCGGGGATGTGATTTAAGATCTTCCTTGGCTCATCATAGAGCCCGGAATGTCTTCCCAGATGACAGGGATCATGATAGGTTACCCGTTTCTTTATTTTGTTTTTAAAATCTATCTTTCCTTCATTTATCAAATCCTCCAGTAATTCAGTAATGTGGAGAACCTGAAAAGGCAACTCCCCCATTCTCTTAGGATACTCATGCTTCAAGGAAGTATAGCAGCCGGCACAGGTAGTAACAACTTTTTTGGCTCCAGAATTTTTAATCTCTCCCAAATTATGCACCATCAACCTCTTCGCCAGGTCGGCTGAACCATCTATATATTGGGCTATTCCACAACACCATTCTTCTTCAGCCAGGTAGGCTACATCTATACCAGCCTGGTGAAGAATGCGAACCGTTGCTCTGGCAGTTTTGGGGAATTTATACGAGGAATAGCAACCGACAAAGAACAATACCTTACCTTTCCGCGGTAAGTTAAAATCTTCGCTCCATTTCACCATCTCGCTTCTTTCAATGCCAAGAGGGTTTTTGGTAGAGTCAACATAAAGGTCCACCTGCTTGAAGATCTCTGGAGCCAGGCCCGCTTTGGCCAAGTCCTGCCTCATAGCATTCATAATGCCTACAACATCTACATCAAGGGGACAATGCTCCATACAATTGGCACATTCAAGACAAAGATACATCCGGTTAGCCAGTCTAGTTGAATAATTGAGCTGTTTCTCTAACAGCCCTCTGGCTGTAAGTACTATCCCTCTGGCGTAGGTAGACTCAAAACCCAACTCCTCCCTTATTGGGCAAACCTTCTCCCTGCACCATCCACACCGGATACATTTGTAGACTTCTTCGGTAAGATCCTTGAGTTTCAATATCTTCTCCCTAAAGCATTCCCGGATTTAGGGTATTATCAGGATCCAGTGTCTTCTTGATCCTTTTGTAAAGCTGGTAGTAAGAACCCCATCTTTTCACAATATGGGAACTGATGTGCCCGATCCAATAAGGACTTACTCCTCCTTCATACATTAACTCAGCCAGTTCATGCCAGTAGTTATTAATTCTTTGCCAGGCTTCTCTTTTTACTTCGTTGCAGAAGATAGCCACGGGAATATTTATAGAATGAGTTTCCAGCAAAGCTCCCAAACTCCACTTAACATTCAGCTTTTTAGCTTCCTCCTCACGTTTTTCCCAAAAATTGATAATTTCTTTAGCTATGTCTGGGTATCGAAGGATAGGAATGTAGCCGGCTACCTCCAGCCATCCAGGTCCAGCTTCTCCAAAAGCCTTCACCCGGGCCGTAAATCTACCTTTATAGTATTGCTCTCCAAACTTAGGGATGTTTTTACCATGAGCAAGCCGCATTATTTTCTTACTTTTTTCCCCCAGCTCTTGGACCTGGCTGGTACTTCCTTTTAACATATAAACTACCCCTGCCCTACCCCCTATTTCCTCAGGTACTGGATAAACAAACATGCGGCAGTCAAAAGCAATTTCATCTTTGGCCAATCCATATACCGCCTTAGCCGCGTCCTCCAAGCTCTCAAAAGAATAAGCATAATAGGCCTCGGCCTGGTGGAGAGGATAAGTCTTTAAAGAGACTTCGGTAATTATGCCCAACGTTCCATGGGATCCGATAAACAAACCAGTTAGGTCGGCTCCATTACAGTCTCTCATCACCATCTCATTTTTAGGGTTGGCCGCGGAACCTGTTTTGACTATGCTTCCATCAGCTAACGCTACCTCCAGGCCAAGTATCTGGGTTCCCAGCCCTCCATATTTTGCTGTTCCCATACAGATAGCACCAACAGCTATACTTCCCCCTACAGTGGCCGAGGGAGCCGACCATGGACCTTCAAGCCCTATCCCTCGCCCCCTCTGTTTAAGAACTTCAATTATCTCAGTCCAGATTACGCCGGCCTCAGCCCTTACAAATAATCCCCCCTCATCTTGTATCTTAATTCTTTTCAGGCCGGTAAGATCTATTACGATTCCTCTCTTGAGGGGGACGGGTGCTCCGCACATACTGCTACCTGCACCACGGGGGATAACTGGCTTTTTGTACCTGTCAGCTACTTTGAGCACCTCGGCCACCTGCTTCTTAGATTTGGGAGTTACCACACACTCGGGTAGCTGAGGGAAAACAGATCCAGCATCTCTGGAATAGCACCAGAGCTCAAAATCTTCCCTGGAGACATTCTCTGGACCCACAATTCCTGCTAACAAACTATACAAAATCCCTTCCTCCTTCTATATTTTGTTGCTTTCTTAGTTTTCTAATTTGAAAACGCAAATTTTGTGAAATACATTCTGGTTTTATTTTCATTGTTTTTTTAATATATTGGATTTATTTTAATATACTTATCCATTTTGTCAAATTAAGTTTCTTCTGAAAATTCCCGAGATATACTTGACATTGGCAGGAATTTTATTACCCTTGAAAGACGCTGAGGGGAATCTTAAGAGGACAGGATAATAGAAAAACCACCCTGGACTTCCCACCTAGTCAACTACTCCACTCTGACGGACGGAGCTTGTAGCTCGAAGCTACTTAAGGGCTGGTATAATACAGGAGCCTGGGGAGCTGTGTAGACTTAAATCCGCATAGGCTGGCCAAAAGATACCTGGCCGGATATCCTATAATCTTAAGATAAATCTCTATGCTCCTGAAGTGAAATTCCAAATTCTATTTGAAAAAACAGAAAAAAAATGCTTTTTTAATGTAAAATGCCTTACTTTACCGAATCTGGGTTAATAATTCTGACAAAAATGACGCGCAGAAGATGTTAGAAGAAGAAAAAGAAGCTCCCAAACGGGGGAAATGGATAGGTTTAACAGTTTTGATATTAGCGCTTGCCTACGTAATCACTGATGGATGGTTTACCAATAAGATAGAGCCGCAATCAGTGGTGGCAGTTTACGAGCCGGGTGGAGTAAGAGCTTTAGTTAATAAAACTGATAAGCCGACTCGAATGTGGAAATGGCCAAGAATTTTGGGAACTTCAATAGGAGTAGCAGAAGAGCCAATCAAGGATGAGGCAAAGGTTATTGCTAGCAGATTTGCTATGTATACCACTGACAAAGTTACGGGAAACACAGAAGATAAAGAATATGTTCAGGCTTACCTAGTTGATATAGAAATGGAAGTTAAAGACTGGCAGAAGTTTTTCCAGGAGATTGATTTAGACGAGATAAACAAAGAGAGGAGAAAGGCCGGCCCTTTTGTTCGTTTAGTAAAAGATAGATTTGAAGTGGTGGCTTATCTGATAGAAAATATTATTAGGAGCGGAGAAGCAACGGATAGATTTGGAAAGTTTCTTCGGACAGAAGAAGGCTATCCAGCAATGAATTTGAATACCAGAATTAATTATGCATATTCTCAACTGATAACCCGAAGAAACTTTCTTATTACTCTTTTAGATCACTACCATTTTAAGGCTGCAGAAAAGATAAAGAAGTATTTAAAAGAGGAAATTCCCTGGTATTGGTTTGCTGGACCAAATATGTATGAACTCTTAGCCCAGCAATATAAGGATATTCAAGAACTAACCCTGTCTCCTTATAATGAAGATATCGGTCCAGAGGCATCTCAGCAGAGAGTTATCTTTGGTGAAGATAGGCTTGAAATTTATCGACGGGCTTATCAGGCTTATCAGTATGAACAGTTCTTAATACAAACAGAGAGACATCTAAAAGAACTTGAGAATCGTCAGAAGACTTATAGCGGCAAAGAAAAAATTCAAAAAACTTGCCAAGGTTTTAAGGAGTTTTTGAAATTCAAAGGAAGCGATCTTAGATTTATAGCCAGCGCCAGGGATCTTCAGAATCTTTACAGTTCCTTTATAATGGAACTGGAGTCTAACATTACTTTTGCTTTGCGGCAGAGCGAAGTTGAATCTATAAAGAAGGCCGTTGATGAGGTAAGAAAGAAATTTGATGAAGATCCACTAAAAGAAGTGGATAGAAAAAGAGCCGAGGAGATTCAAAAAGGTATAGAGGATTTAATGAAGAAAGAGCTATTAGAAGAGCTGCCCTATTTTTCCAGCCAAAAGCCTTTTCAGCTCTTCAATGACTACCTGGCAAAGAATAATCTTCAAGATCTTTCTTCGCCAGCAAAAGAGTATGCCTGGCTATTGTTGAGGGAACAGCATCTGGCAGCTTTATCTCGAAAAGTAGAAAAAGCTTTGAAGTTCCTGGACATTGAAATTGCTCAGGAGTTTTATCTTGATCTCAAAAGTAAACTCGAAGCTGGGAAAATAGATCCCTCTCAAATCTTATCCACAGTGAGAGAATATATAACTGATCAGCAATATCTTTTTCAGGATCCTCTTGGATTAATTTCCCTTCTCTGGCAGGAAGAAAAATTAGAGTGGGAGAAGATTCAATGGGAGAACATAAAAGAGGAAGAGTTCATTCCTTTCTTTAAGTACTATTCCCAGGCCGATACTGAGCTTGCTCTAGATATAAGGAGAGTTACAGCTGAGGAAAATGAGGCTCTATGGGAGGCAGCTATTGAGGAAGTACTAGGTGGGGAAGACATCACTGAACTACGCCCTTCTCTCCTCCATGAGATTAAGAAAGGTGACACTCTAGCAAAACTGGCTAAGAAATATAAAGTCAACTGGCGGTTGGTCTTTGGTAGAGATAACCGGGAGAGGGTGCGGCAAAGTCTTTCTTCTAATGAAGATAAGATGAAATTTGATCGGCTTTTAGCCCAGGGTATTAGAACCGGAGACTGGCAACCAGCATATGAATTTGCCAAAAATGTTTCTTTAGAAGTAGACAAGAGTGTAACTATCAATAGGGTTGAAGAATTCGCCTCTCAGTGGTTTGAAAAACAAGAGGAATATCGAAAGAAAAGGGAAGCGATTGTAAACAGGTACATTTATGGCTGGATTGAAAAATTTGCCCCTAAGGTGATAGAAGAATACGTTCCTGTTTCTCCCTGGATAGATTATATTGAAAGAACGTACGGTGTAAAAGTTATCGAGATAAAACTTCACATTGAAAAAGACTCAATGTTTACTAAAGATGGCCAGCCAAAGGAGGAATACTATGACCTCTATTATTCTGAATACGTATCTAAGGTGAAACTTAAAGAGAAAGGTAAAAAAGATTAGGGAAGGTGGGGATAATGTTAGAGCTTATTGATAGTCTGAGATATAAAGTGAAACAAGTCAGACTCTTAAAAGAACGAAGGAGAGAAAGAATCGATAGCCAAGCAGATAGAATTATCGATGGCTACCTCACTCGGAAAGGTAGATTTGGTTCTCGGCGTCCCCCAGTTAAATCGGATCTGATAGACATTGATGCTGTTACTGAACCAAAAATTGCCCAGACAAAGTTTGCTTCTTTTGAAAAGTTTAGCGAGATACAGTTAAAAGAGGTAGAAGCCTCCAATGAACTTTGCCGTAAAGAAGGAAATAGTAAAATTAAAGTTCATAAAGTGGAAAATATTGATAACGGAAATGGATTCAATGTAGCGGGGAAAATTCTTCCTAAGTACACTTTCCAGTTAGGAAACACTGAGAATCCTCAGTTTAGAATCTTAGTTTTAGCAGGTACTCACGGCGGAGAGTCACGGCTAGCCAGAGCCGTTCTAGAAGGAATTATTCAATTAGCCCATCCCGGTGAGGAGCGCTATAAGCTTCTTAAGAAAGGGACTATTCTTTTTGATCCCGTAGTTGACCCAGGCGGTTTCAATAACCAGACTCGTGGAGCTGTAACCCGGGAAGGAATGGGAGTTAACGCTCCCCTTCTTGGTGAAGGATGGGCTCAGCCAGGTTTGCCAAATCCCTGGGGCTTGGGTGATAGAAATAGTGCTCAGGGAAGAAACAGTCTTGAGGCGCAGGATGTCCTGACTCGTTCTAACCAAGCTCACTACAGGAAAATTTTAGGTGGAAAAGCCACCTGGGTCTATGACGTTCACGAAACCTGTGAATTTACTCACTGGCCAGATCTCGCCTTCACCTACGGAGGGATCCTTCTCATGGCTCACCTTTACGTTTCAGATACCAGACTTGCCTCGCTTAATCAATTAGAGCCTGGCCTGGGCTGGTGGAGAAAACTTAAGAGTTTTATTAATGATCACAATCCTTTAGAGGGACCAATATATAGAGAACAGCTACTCTGGCATGATCCTCGCCTGCAGAAAATTATAAGAATCAGAAATAGAATAAGAGAACTAGGTCAAAGGACGATGGAAGAGAGATTTGATCGAGCTTTTCTTTTTCTTCCCCAGGTAGAGCGAGATATCAGGATTGATGAGAGTATCTATATTGGCGGAATGATGTTCAGAATCCCTCAAATTCTACTGGGACCAGACGTGCTTGGTTTTGAAGGATTAACTTCAGAGAGTTTCCAGCAGGATCTGGTGGTTCGAGCTAAACAGACCTTAGCTGCCCTTGAGGCACAACTGAAAGTGATCGGGCTGAGTTACAATGGGGAGAGAGACGTAGAAAATGATTAATCATATAATCGAGTATTTTAAAATTCCTCACCCTCTTGACAAAGATAAAGAAAGTATTGTCATTTCTGATCCAGAAAAATTAAGTGAAAAATGCTTTAAGGCCTTGCTAGACGATAAGAAATCGAGCGGTCCAGCCGAGCTCCCTCGAATTCTAAGAGTGCTCATCAGCCCGGAAGAAAAAGCCAATCCAGAAGATCTTGGTCTAGTAAAAAGATTTGAGCGAAACGCCGAAATTCAAGATTCTCATTTTTGGGGCATTTCTAAACTGAGGATATTCTTAAGGTTCACTGCCGCTTGCGGAGTAGGTTATTTTATCTATTGGACAATCTTTAATTTTCCCTGGTTCTGGGTCCCAGCAACAGTTGTATTGGAAAATATTCTGGGGGACATTGTGACCAAGATTTTTCAGGGAGTGGTCATTGCTTTTGTTCCTGGGCTCAGTTTCATAAAGAATTTCATAGGAGCCAAGAGATGGGTTCGAGCTAATTTCCGTTCCCAATATACTAAGATTTATGGCCAATTTGGTAAGAGCTCTCGGCAGCATTTCGTCAAAGAAGTAAAAAAGTGCTTAAAAAATATTGAAACAATGGCCCAGGAAGAAAAAGTTTACGTAGAAGTTGGTGCTATAAAGAATATCTTAGAAGAGATCTTAAGTAAGCACGAGGTAAGTCTTGATTTCGCCCAAGATTGGTCCGGACGCCTTGAGAAACTTCTTGAAAACCTTAGTCAGAGAGCAAAAAAAGAGGTTTTTCTTGAAGGAGTAGTAATTAAGCTTGACAAGCTAAGAAGTGATTTAATTCTTCATTACTTGGAAGGTTTTCAGATGGTTCCTCTCAAGGTGGCAAGGGTAAATTTATCCCAGGAAGAGATTTTTTCTCTTCTTGGCCAAAATTTTGATTTACCCTCAAGCCTCTTAGCAGAAGGTTTTAGAGAAAAGGCAAAGAATCTGAAAGATTTTTTAGATGAGACTTCCTTAATAAGTGAGAAAATCTATGCCAGTTTTGATTCTTTAAAGGAAGCAAAAGAAAAAAAAGAAAGAATAAAACTCATAGAAAGCATTGAGGAAGGTTTTGAGAATTTAAGGAATATGGTAGGAAACTTTCATTTTGGGGACAATCCATACATTGTTCACGAAAGAGGGGAAAATTTGAGTGATTTTTATGACAAACTCTATCATCTCTTTGGAGAGGCAAAGCTAGACATTCTTGAAGGAGAGAAAGCGGTCAAAGGAGTCTTAGTAAGACGTCTTAAGATAAGAAACGAGCGCCAGCAGAGAAGGAGAATCCAAGAGTTGAGGTTAAAGGTAGAACGTCTCCTCTGTCAAGGAATAAGCACAAAAAAAGTTTATGAGAAAATCTCTCATCTCTTTAGTTTCTTTGGGACAGATTTTAAGAGAAGCTTCGTTTTTTCTGGAGTAGTCTTATTTGCCTTTGCTTCTCTTTTGAGTTGCAAGGTATTGGGGCCAGATGAGGTTCTTACTAGTACTTACTTAAGATGGGGGGTGAAAGAGACAGCTACCCAGAAGGTTCCTATTTTCTCAAGAGGGGTCAAAGTTTATCGGTTCGGCGAAGGTTTGCCCATTCTCCCGAAAAAAGAACTCTTCTGGCAACTCCCCATCCCCCTGGTCTACACTCATAATATAGACTTTATCCAACCCCAAAGATTCACCTCCTATATGATATTTACAGCTCCTACCGATACTCTGTATAAGAGGGGATTGAAGCTCTTAGCCGGAGCATATGGAGGATATTACCAAATAGTCGAGATTAGCTTCGATTTTCTTCCTAAAGACAGAGAGGCCTGGGTGGGTTATGACTATGATGGTAAAGGAACAAAAAGACTGACAAGAGATATTACCTCTATAGTTGATGGCGAATGGAGAGGAGATCTTTTCGACTTTGAAAAAAGCCCCTTAATAGACCTTGAAGATGGGGAAGAGATGGAAGAAATTTTTTCTGGTTCGTATTTCAAAAGACTTTGGAATGAAGGGAGCATGAAGGAAATCATAAAATCTCAGATTTTTAGAAGCCCGGTGATGACTTATCAGTATGGGACATATTCGGAGATGATAAGTCCTGGTATAGATTTGATTTTAGGAAGTCTAGAAAGAGAGAAGATAAAAGTGAGAGATAGTGTTCTTATAAAGGAAGAAAAAGAGGTAAAGTTGGCTGAAATTGAAGAGTTTAAGAGCCAGATTGAACACATAAAGAAGGATGCTCTAGAAAAGGTTAAAGAAGAATATGGTGCTTTAAGGAAATCTCCGCAAGAATTCAAAAAATATTTGTCTGATCCTGAAAGCATTTTTGAATTGAGAGGTTTCGAAACTGTCTGGTCTGTCATCCAAAGGACAATGCTTTATCAATATTCAACTGAGAAATTAATAAAAACCCTCCAGGGGGGGTTAGGAGAAGAAAAAAAGCAGGAGCTTCTTCAGATGCTGGTGGAAAGAATTCAAGAAAATCCCTATTTTTCCTCTCTTATTGAAATAAGGGATGTAGAAGCCAGGGTGATCTTTATGGATTCCCATGGCTATCGGAGCCTCGTCTCAAAGATAACCGAAGAGGTTATATAAAGAGAGGTAAATAAAGATGCCCAGTTGGTCTGTAAAAAGTAAACATATACGAAGAGTGATATTAGTTGTTCCAGGATTTAATCAAGGTCGAGGAAAAAGAGGAGCCTGGTTTGCCTGGACCCAAAAGACTGAGGATTTTTTTAGAAGATTTTCTCGAAGCTGGTATACAGTAAAGTATGAAATTTTTGAACCAGAGAGTCAATTTCCTCTTTCTGATGGGGAACTCCAGTATTTAACTCAAGAGATTAGCTCCCGGGAACAGGCTTATTCAACTCTTCTCTACTTCCAGGAGGTCTTGGGTGGGATGGGGAAGAGCTTAAGAAAAGAAGGTATTCGGGGACTCTTTCTTTATTTAATGATGATTCTATCCATAAAACAGTTTTGGATCATCATTCTCCTTCGTCCTCAAACTCTTCTGGCTAATTTTATAAATTATTTTCACTTGAAAATAGTAGGACGGACAAGAAAGATTGTTACCCTTTTCTGGCAAAGGGGAGAAAACCCAGAGTTAATAAAAGCCTTAAGTGAGGCAAAAGAAGTTTATGCTAATTTAGACAGTGACCCTCTACGGACTGAACCTTTGTGTAAGTATCAGTATTTACGAGATTATTTTAAGAAAAGACGCCGAGAAGAAAAAGAAAAGGAGAAAACAGAAGTCTACGAATTAGTAGAGGAAGCTTACCGAGACATTATCTCCCAGCTTACTGGCGAGAGTCTTCTTTTAAAAATTGTTCCCAAAGGAACACGGGAAAGGATAATCAATTTTTTCCATATCACAGAAAAGTTTCCTTACCCTGATAATATCTTTGCCGTAAGAAATCTCTATCGAAATTTATCTTCACCCACCAGTATTTCTCAGAGTAAAGTAATAGGAAGGACGGAGAGAGTAGATGGTAATAATTTAGAGATGTTTCTTCTTCGCACTAAAGAGGGAGGAGGCATAGTCATTCCTTGTCCTGGAGAAAACATTCTTTCCCTTGTCTTTCAAGCAGAAACTTTTGAAAATATTCAAAGGAGAAATCTTCCCCTGGAAGCAGTACTCTATGTGGGTCGAAATGAAGAAAAGGAAGCTTTACTTGGTTTTAACCCCAGAAATTCCAAAGAATTCCAGCTCGAAAAAAGAAAAGAGACAGGAATGCGCATTCAAAATGCTCTTTTAGACACTTTCCGACAACAAGACTCTCTTATAAGCTACTATCTTAGAGAATTACCGGCTGTTTATGGCAAGCGGATGTGGAGACATCCCCTTTATCTATGGTATAATCTGGTGCATCTCGGTTTTCCCTGGCTTTTTATCTCCCACGGCATTCCCGCCTTTGCTATAGTCGCCTGTACCTGGATTTTCTGGGATTCTTTGTCGGCCTCTCAACAAAGAATTAGATGGAGGGATTATTTTCAGAATCTTATAGAAGGAGTGGATAAAGCCTATCATAATATGAACTTGAGAGTAATGGTCCACTCTGGTTTAGGAGAGGTGAATGCTGCCATTAGGGCTGGTGGTCCCGAGAGTTATCGAGATGTCTTAGAAAAGATTGAAGAGTATCATTTCCCTAGAAAATTTAGAGATATGGTCCTGCTCAATAGCATCACCATGGAATCTACTCAGCTTAAAGATTTCCAGAGAGAGGCCAATGATTTCATCGCATTGCCGGTCCCTACCTTCTGTTATGATGAAACTCAAAATAAAATCAAATCTTTGGGAGAAGTTCTGGAGTAATTTCCAGCCTGACCTCGACTTTGACAGTCAAAGTCGAGTGGAAAAATCCTTCTTTAACTTTAATAAAATAGGCCTTCACGAAACTCTAAATCTGCATGAATAAAGGATTTCAGAAGAGACAAAAATGTGATTTCCTAAGGTTTTAAAATCTTTGTATATGCGGATTTGGAAGATTGCTCTCTCAAAAATACCTCGAAAAAGGGCTATTTTTGCTTGAACAGTTACTGGAGTGCGCTCAATTGACAAAATTTAGGTTAGTGGTAATTATAATAGCGTGGATTTTCAGGACATTATTATAAGTTTAGAAAATTTCTGGGAAAAGCAGGGCTGCCTTATCTTCCAACCCTACGATGTGGAAAAAGGAGCCGGTACTTTTAATCCGGCTACCTTCCTCAGGGTTCTGGATAAAAAACCCTGGAGAGCAGCCTATGTGGAGCCTTCTCGTCGCCCCACCGATGGCAGGTATGGAGAGAACCCCAACCGGCTAAGACTCCATTACCAGTATCAGGTTATCATCAAACCTTCTCCCCAAGACATCCAGTCCATCTACCTCAAAAGTTTAAGAAAACTGGGTATTGATCCACGGCACCACGATATTAAATTTATTGAAGATGACTGGGAATCCCCTACCCTGGGAGCATGGGGAGTGGGATGGGAGGTAAGACTGGATGGAATGGAAATTACACAATTCACCTACTTCCAGCAGATGGGAGGATTTGACCTAAGACCTATTCCTGTGGAACTCACCTACGGGCTGGAGCGAATTGGAATGTGTCTTCAGAGAGTGGACAACGTATTCGATCTTCGCTGGAACCCCGAGGTAAGATACAAAGATCTTCAATACGAGGCCGAGGTAGAATTTTCCCGCTACAATTTTGAGGAGGTTCAGCCGACCACTCAGCTAAAACTTTTCGGGATCTATGAGGAGGAAGCAAAAAGATTGCTCAAAAACAGGCTTTACCTTCCAGCCTATGATTACGTTCTTAAATGTTCCCATACTTTCAACCTGTTGGATGCTCGAGGGGCTCTGGGAGCGGGGGAGAAAGAGCGATTCATCAAAAGGGTACGTTACCTGGCTAACCGATGTGCTCACCTTTATCTGAACAAAGAGGAATCCCGTGTCTGAGATCCTCCTTTTAGAAATAGGAGTGGAGGAGCTTCCCCCTTTGGCCGTGGGAGAGACTCTCACCCAGCTCAAAGTCGAAGGGGAGAAGCTCTTTGCTGCCTCCTATATAGATTATGAGAGGATTAGTACCTTTGGCAGCTCCAGGAGATTGGTCTTCTGGGCTGAAGGAGTAGCAAGAAATCAGAGGGAGAGAATTGAAAAAGAGATGGGACCTCCCCGATCCGTGGTCCTCACCCAAAGCGGACAGCTCACCCCTCAAGGTAAGGCTTACTTGAAAGCTAAGGGAGACAGAAAGGAGAATCTGCGGATCGAAAAATTATCCAAGGGAGATTACGTTTATCTTAGGAGAAAAATCAAGGGAGAAAAGACTAAAAAGATCCTCCCTCTCCTTTTGGTTCAGCTCGTTAAAGCTTTAGGCTTCGCTAAATCAATGAGGTGGGGCCAGGGAGATTTTTCCTTTGCAAGGCCCATCCGCTCTCTTCTGGCACTTTTGGGAGGAGAGGTCATCAGGTTTGAGCTGGCAGGTATCTCCTCTGACCGAAAGACCCGAGGACATCCCTGCCTCTCTCCCTCTACCTTTTCTATTAGAAACCCCAGGGGATATTTTTCTGAGCTCCGGAAAAGATATGTTATCGTGAATCCGGAAGAGCGAAGGAAACTTATTCTCAAACAGGCCGAGGAGATGATTATCTCCTTGAGGCAGAATCACCCCCAGGTAAAAATACTGTACGATGAAGAGCTTCTGGAGGAAGTGGTTTATCTAGTAGAGTATCCCACTCCTTTCCTGGGAGAGTTTGATCCCCAATTTTTGTCCCTTCCTGTCCCTGTGCTGAGAGCCTGCCTCAGAGACCAGCAGAAACATTTCTCCCTGGCAGATGGGGATAGGATTCTTCCCTACTTTGCCGGGGTAAGGGAAGGAAATAAAGAGTATCTGGACGAGGTGGTAGAGGGAAACCGAAGGGTTCTCAACGCCCGCCTGGCAGATGCTAAGTTATTCTTCTCCGAGGATACAAAAAAACCTTTAGAGGATAGAGTTCCTCAGCTTAAAGGAATTGTGGTACAGAAGAAATTAGGCAGCTACTATGACAAAACTATGAGGTTGCACGACATCTCACAGAGAATCCTTGCCCGAGTAGTAGAGAATAAAGACGTTAAACTTTGGAATAGAGTAACAGAGGCAACTAATCTATGTAAAGCCGACCTGGTGACCCAGATGGTCAAAGAATTCCCCTCCCTCCAGGGAACCATGGGAGGAGAATACGCTCTTCTTTCAGGAAAAGACCCCCGGGTAGCCCAGGCCATCTCGGAACATAGACTCCCCCGCTTCAGCAATGATAAGCTGCCTGAAACGCTGGAAGGAGCAATTCTGGCTTTGGCTGACAAGATGGACACAGTGGTAGGCTCCTTCTGGGCAGGATTTATCCCCTCCGGATCCGAGGATCCCTGGGGTCTGCGCCGGGAGGTGCAGGGGATAGTGGAGATCATTCTGGACCGCCGATGGCGAATTGACCTGGACTATTTCCTTGAGGAGATTTTAGCGCTCTACGCTAAGAATGATAAAGAAATCATCCCAAAAATCAAGGAGTTCTTCGAGATCAGAATAAGAAATATCCTCAAGGAGAAGGGAATAGGAACCCATGAAATTAAAGCAGTACTTAGTATAGGTTTTACTGACATAACTGATGCTGTAAAAAGGGGAGAAGCTCTGGGAAAAATTTCCCAAAGAAAGGAATTTAAAGATGAAGTTATTGCCATTGTAAGATTAGTCAACATACTCAAGCAAGCCCAGCAGTGGAAGGTACGAGTGCCCCAGATGGTGAGAGAGAACTTCTTGAGGGAAAAGGAGGAAAAAGAGCTCTATGAGCTATGCATAAAGCTTAGAGGAGAAATAGAGAGCCTTTTGGACAAGCAAGAATATGTAGAGGCTTATGAGAAGCTTTCTAGATTTAAGGAACCCATCCATAATTTCTTTGAGAAAGTTCTGGTAATGTGTGAAGAAGAAAACTTAAGGGAAAATCGCCTCTCCCTCCTCAATGGAATAGGGAAGCTATTCACTCGTATTGCCGATTTTACACAGCTTCAGGTGAAGTAAAAAATCAACCTCTCGCCCGCTCTCAAAAAGATTGAGTCTTTGATAACCGAAGAGGGGGAAAGGCAAAAAGGGGGGGTGGAAAAGGTGAACTTTGTAGGTGTTGAAACTTACCCGGAGGGAAGGATCACCTACTTTTTTACCAAGGGGCAGGATTTTCAGAAGGGAGACTGGTGCATATACAAACTAAGGGAGGGAATGGGAATAGGTCTGGTAAAATTCATTATCCTCACCCAACAAGAAGCTCCACCAGAGCATACGAGGTACCTGAAGAGAGCCACCCTTGAGGATAAGTCGGAATTTGAAAAAAGACTGAAACTAGAAAAGAAAGCCTTTGAAGTCGCTCTGGAAAAGATTTCCCATTACCGTCTACCCATGAAATTGGTAACCACCAAATATCCTCTGGGTACCGACCGGATCACCTTTTACTACACGGCAAGACAAAGGGTGGATTTCAGAACTCTGGTGAAAGATTTGGCGGTAGTATTCAAAATGAGGATTCAGATGCAACAAATTGGGGTAAGGGATGAGCCTCAAGTTATCACAGAAAGCTGTGGCATCTGTGGAAGAAGAGTATGCTGTGCTTCCTTTCTGGGTAATGTAAAGAGAAAATTGGATTCGGTTAGCCTGGAGGCAGCCCGACTTCAGAACCTTCCTCTGGCTTCCTCCAAAATCTCGGGGATATGTGGAAGACTGCGTTGCTGCCTGAATTTTGAATATCCCATTTATTCTAACTTAAAGAAAGATCTTCCCCAGGTAGGAGAGGTTATCGGGTGGCAAGGAGAGAAAATGGAAATAGTGTCGCGGAATCTATTAAAACAAACAATAACTGCCCAGACAAAGAATGGAATAAGAAAGGATCTGACCAAAGACCAGATAAACAAATTGAAATGAAAGCTTTGAGTCTACTCTCGGGAGGCCTGGACAGTATCCTCGCCACCAAAATCATTCAGGATCAAGGGATCGAGGTGGAGGCGCTGTCCTTCACCTCCCCTTTCTTCGCGGCAGATAAAGCCATGCGAGCTGCAAAGAAGCTGGAAATTTCTTTTCACACGGAAGATATCACCAAAGAAATCCTTTCTCTTGTTAAATCCCCTCCTCACGGTTTTGGAAAGGGGGCAAACCCCTGCATTGACTGCCACATCCTTATGGTAAAAAAAGCAGCAGCTCTTATGGGCAAGATTAGAGCCTCCTTCCTCATCACCGGGGAAGTGCTGGGAGAGCGGCCAAAATCTCAGAATAGATGGGCCCTGGGAGTAGTGGGGGAAGAATCAAGCTGGGGAGATTACCTTCTTCGTCCCCTCACTGCCAAAAATTTAGCCCCTACCTTGCCCGAGAGAAGAGGATGGGTAAATCGGGAAAAACTATTTGCAATCAAAGGAAGAAGCCGCCGTCCTCAGCTTAAACTGGCCGGGGAAATGGGCATAGAAAAATTCCCCACTCCCGCCGGTGGATGTCTCCTTACCGATCCCATCTTTTCCCAGAAGCTAAAGGATCTTTTGATACGGGGGAAAATAAATCTCAATGAGATTGAGCTCCTCAAGGTAGGAAGGCACTTTCGTCTGGGACCAAATTCCAGATTGGTAGTAGGAAGGAATGAGAAAGAGAACAGGAGGCTCCTCGATCTAACTTGCCCGGATGATTTCTGTCTTCAGGTAGTCAGCTTTCAAGGACCAATCAGCGTCTTAAGAGGAGAGATAGATGAGAAAACCCTCCTCAAGGCAGCCTCCATCACCTGCCGGTATAGCGATGCCCCTGAGGATGCAGCTCAAGTAGAGTACTATCGAGTGTCGAGAAAAGAAAAGAAATACCTAGAGGTAGTTCCCCTAAAGGATAATGAACTGGAGATGCTAAGAATGGGGCGGAGTCTGTGAGTCTTTACATTTTCGATATGGACGGGGTGATTTATCGTGGGAAAAAGCTCCTTCCCGGTGCCAAGGAGATCATAACCTCCCTCAGGCAAAGAGGGGATGAAATTTCCTTCCTCAGTAATAACTCTACTTTATCCAGGTCCGGCTACCAAGAAAAACTCACTAAGATGGGAATCAAGGTAGAGCGCCAAGAACTTTTTCCCTCCTCCTATCTAGCAGCACTCTACCTTAGCCAGGATAAGGAAAGAAAGAAAAGCAAAGTTTTCGTCATTGGAGAAGTGGGTCTGATGGAGGAGCTAAAGGATGCGGGGATTCAAATAACTTCCCTTTTAGAGGAGATCAACTCTGTTCTGGTAGGAATGGACCGAAATTTCACCTTTGCCAAACTCAACCTTGCCTACCAGGCTATCGTCAGGGGAGCTGGCTTTCTGGCTACCAACACGGACTTAACCTACCCTGTAGAAAGAGGGACCATTCCTGCTGCCGGGTCCATCGTCAAGGCTATCGAAGCCTCAACAGGCAAGAATCCTCTGGTTCTGGGCAAACCCAACCCCTTTGGAATTGAAACTCTAGCAAAAAAGAGGGGATGGTCTCTGGCTAAGAGTATCCTCATTGGAGATCGCTTGGAAACAGACATTCTGGCTGGTAAGAGAGCCGGTGTGACTACAGTACTTGTTCTCTCAGGAATCACCGGAAGGAAGGAACTCAAGAAGGCTCATCCTTCCCTCAAGCCTGATTATACAATATCCTCTCTCTTCCATCTTCTCTCCCTACCCATATCCAAGAGATAGATTCTCAACTCGCCCCCTACTAGAGCTTCATCAATAAAAACTTCTTTGGGGAAGCAGTAGCCCAAGGAACACTGGACGGGCGAAGGGGTGAGCTAACTCATGGAGGATCTCTGGTCAAAGAGGTCAATCCTGTCAGTAGCGAATGGAGAAGGTATCAAACTCTCCTCGGAACTTTTCCCATTTCTCCTCCACCCTTTCCACTCCGGCTGCAGGAGGACCTTTATGGCACCAAGCAATCATCCTTTTGACGGTTTCCTCCTCCCCTTCAAAAACAGCTTCTACATCGCTACCCCATGTATTCCTGACCCATCCCTTCACTCCGAGCTGGATAGCCTCTCGGCGAGTCTCAGCTCTAAAAAAAACTCCCTGAACTCTACCCTTTATGAGTACATGCACTCTTATCTTCTTCACTGAACGGCCTAATTTTTACCAGGGCTGGGTGGTGCTTATTTAGCTTGTCTCTTGCTAGTCCTCACTCAACCATATGCAGCCTTCCCCTAATGCATTCTCTAGCTGAGAAATGAGTTCATCGGAAAACCGAACCTTAATGGTCTTTGAGCGAATGGTCACCCTTTGTTGTTTGGAATCAGTGAGATGCAAGTAAAGCGTATGTTTTCCTTTATGAGAGTGAACAATATCCTTTAGTCTCCCAAAATCTATATTTTCCCACTTTTCCTCTGGAATATTGATATGGAGCTTCTGACTGGAACCGTTAATTTTGGAGAAAGGAACTATTTTCTCAGCCACAATTTTGGGAGAGTCCATGGCCATATCTAAGCGGCCTTTAAGTAGCACAAGCTTACCCTCCCCAAGGTAAGAAGAAGACTCTTCATAGAGATGGGAAAAGGTAACCACTTCTATCTCTGAGGTAAGATCTTCCAGCCTGAGGAAGGCCATCCTTTTCCCCCTCCTGTCCTTCTTGAGGGTAAGATTATTAATCACCCCTATAATTCTTACTCTGGAGCCTTCCTTCATTGTCCGGACATCCCGAATGGAATTGGCCAGATAATGGGTAATTCGCTTACGATAACGATCCAGAGGATGTCCACTCACATATATACCTAAAAGTTCTTTTTCCCAGAGGAGCTTTCTCCTTTCAGGAACCTCCTCTATGGAGGGAAATCTTTCCCTCAGGGAAATTTTCTCCTGACTCTCCAGGGCCTCCAGGAAGGAAAGTTGTCCCCTCTCTCTATCACGCTGAACCAGGGAGGCTTCTTCGGTAGCTTGATCCACCACGGCCAGATTCTGCGAGCGATGGCCAGGCAGAGAGTCGAAGGCTCCGCATCGAATCAAACTCTGCATTACTCGCTTATTGGCCATCCTCAGGTCCACCCTTTTACAGAAATCAAAGATAGAGGCAAAACTCCCTCCCCTCCTCCTCTCTTCTACAATGGAGGATATGACTGCTTCTCCCACGTTTTTCACCGCTGTAAGTCCAAAATCTATTCTGTCTCCTGCCACGCTGAAGGTAGCCAATGAGCGGTTAATATTGGGAGGTAGAACCGGGATTCCCATCCTTTTGCACTCATTGATATATAAAGCCAGCTTATCCGTGTTTTCCCTCTCTGAATTGAGGAGAGCCGCCATAAACTCCAGAGGATAGTTAGCTTTCAAATAGGCTGTCTGGTAGGCAATAAGAGCATACCCGGTGGAGTGAGATTTGTTGAAACCATAGCCGGCGAAATGAGCCATCAGCTCAAAGATCCGTCTGGCCGTGGAGATCTCAATCCCCTTCTGGGTGGCTCCCTCAAGGAACTTCTCCCTTTGTTCATCCATAAGCTTGGGCCTTTTCTTGCCCATAGCCCTCCTCAATATATCTGCCTCCCCCAGGCTAAAGCCAGCCAGAAGATTGGCAATCTGCATGACCTGCTCCTGATAGAGAATCACCCCGTAGGTTTCTTTCAAAACAGGCTCGAGTCTCGGATGGAGATATTTGACTTCGCTGCGGCCATGCCTTCGGTTAATAAATTCGTCCACCATCCGACTGTGCAGGGGCCCTGGTCGGTAAAGGGCCAAAAGAGCAATGAGATCCTCAAATTTCTGGGGCTTAAGTTTCTTCAAAAGATCCTGCATGCCCCGGCTCTCTACCTGAAAAACTCCCAGAGTCTCCGCCCGGGAAAGAAGCTGATAGGTGGACGTATCTTCCAGAGAGATTCTCTCCAGATCCAGCCCTTTCCCCCTGTTCTTCCTAATTAGCTCAAGGCTGTGATTAATAACATTCAAGGTCTTTAGACCAAGAAAGTCCATCTTTAAAAGGCCAATATTTTCCAGAGAATGCATCTCATACTGAGTGGTTATCTCATCTTTGCTGCTTCGATAAAGAGGAGTGTAGTGGGTCAGCTTATCCGGGGCGATGACCACCCCCGCTGCATGGGTGGAGGCATGGCGGGTTAGCCCTTCTATTCTCCGGGCAATTTCAAAAAGGCTCCTTACCTTTTCCTCTTCTTTAATCAGCTCTTTTAGCTCTGAACTCTCCTCCAGGGCTATTTTAAGTTGCCTGTTAAATGGGATGAGTTTGGCAATCCGATCCACTTTGCTATAGGGCATCCCCAGTACCCTTCCTACATCCCGCACCGCGGCTCTGGCGGCCATAGTTCCAAAAGTAATAATCTGAGCGACATTGTCCTGCCCATATTTTTGTCTTACATACTCAATGACCTCTCCTCTTCTCCCGTCCTGAATATCAATATCAATATCGGGCATAGCCGTTCTTTCCGGATTTAAGAATCTTTCAAAAAAAAGACCGTAGCTCAGGGGATCGATATTGGTTATTCCCAGTATATAGGCCACCAGACTTCCTGTCACTGAACCTCTCCCCGGCCCCACCAGTATCTTCCTTTCTTTGGCGTACCTGATAAAATCCCAGACGACAAGGAAATACCCAGCATATCGCATTTTGCCGATTATCTGGAGCTCATCTTCCATCCTCTCCCTTACCTGGGGAGAGACCCCAGGGTAGCGATGAGGGAGCCTCTCCTGGCAAAGCTTCCTCAAATACTCATCAAAATCATAGCCGGGGGGTGTTTGATAAATGGGAAGATAGGTCTTGCCCAGTTCTATCTTCAGGGTGCATTTATCAGCAATAACCTTAGAATTGGAAAGAGCTTCAGGGATATGGGAAAAAAGCTCATTCATTTCCTCAGAGGAGCGAAAATAAAACTCAGAAGAGGAAAGACGCAGGCGATCCTTATCTTCCAGGGTTTTTCCTGTCTGGATACACAGAAGAACATCCTGAGCCCTGGTATCTTCCCTGGTGAGATAATGGACATCATTGGTGGCCACCAGCGGAATGGAGAGTTCTCTGGATAGCTCAATTAGAACTTGATTAAGTTTTTTTTGTTCCTCCAGGCCATGCCATTGAAGCTCCAGATAAAAATCCTCTCCGAATAGATCTTGATAAAACAAGCAGACCTTCTTTGCCTTCTTAAGATCATCCTGGAGAAGAAGTGAGGCGATTTCACTTTTCAGGCAACCAGAGAGAACCACCAGGCCCTCCCCTTTCTGGGAGAGGATATCCTTGTCCACCCGCGGGCTATAATAGAAACCTTCCAGGTAACCACAGCTAACCAATTCCATCAAATTGGAATAGCCCTGTCTATCTTTGGCCAGGAGGGTGAGGTGATAGGCTGCTTTTTCTTCCTTCTTTTTCCTTTTCTTAAAACGAGAGGTGGGAGCTACATATAGTTCGCAGCCAATGATGGGCTTTATTCCCCTTTTCTTGGCCTTGGTATAGAAATCTATAGCCCCAAAAAGATTTCCATGGTCGGTCAGAGCTAGAGCAGACATATCGAATCGGTAGGCTTGATTAATTAGCTGGGAAATGGAGCAGGCCCCATCCAGAAGGCTGTAATCACTGTGGGTGTGAAGATGAATAAATTCTGTCATCAGGCTCTCTTTCCAAATTAGCCAAAGAAGGTGGGTATTTTTATCCTTTTCAGGTTAGTTTCTCAGCATCCCCTCACAAGGAGAGATTAAATCATTCCTTCCCGCTTATCAAATATCTTATAAGACGACCGCCCCTCTGTCAAACGTTCTGTCCTTAGATCAAAACCGGGTTTCATCCTTCGCATTTTGACCACCTCTTTTATATTTGCTATATTTGATTTGTTAACACCAAGTATCAAAGGATAAGGGAATGACAACAAGAATTAAGAAATGGGTAATGTCAGCAGACATATTGGGAATTACTTTTTTATTTGTTAATTCAGCATTCAGCTGGACTAATGATCTAGAGAGCTACCTCGATAGCATGAGTTACTATAACCTCCAGGTAGATGCACTAATAACTGATATGTATCTTTATTCTCAAGTATTGTTTGATGCTTTTCTTAGATGGAGGACGCTTACGCAAGGCCTTGAATACGGTATGTCTAATTTCTCCAAGATACCCAATTGGGAGTATAATAAGAAACGAAAAAGGCTCATAGAGATTATAAAAACTTATACGAAAGAACATCCAGATGATATTTGGGCAAGAAAACAGATAAAACTACTCTTATTTCTACCCAATATATCAAGGGGCGGTCTTATGGGCAATTCTAATTTGATTTTTTGGGGCAAACTGTATTTGGATATGCAGAGAGAAAATCAACATAAAAGAATTGGATTATAGACTAATTAAGTCTTTAATCTAGTGGTAAAGCGATGGAGAAGACAATAAAAGTTATAAACAAAATTCAAAAAGAAGGATTGATGAAAAAATATGCTATGGGTGGTGGAATAGCAACGATATTCTATGTTGAGCCAATTTTGACTTACGATTTAGATATTTTCTTTATTCCTTCAGAAAAAGGAAGAACTTTAACAATACTTTCACCAATTTACAAATGGCTTAAAGAAAAAGGTTATAAAACATACAAGGAACATATTATTATAGAAGGCATCCCTGTTCAATTTATTCCGGTTTATAATGAATTGATAGAAGACGCTGTTAAAGAAGCAGTGGAAATAAAATATAAAAATACAAAAACCTTAGTTACCAGAGCAGAACACTTGATAGCAATAATGCTACAAACATTCAGGCCAAAGGATAAGGAAAGAATAATAAAAATTTTAGATGAAGCAGAAATAAATATGAACCATCTTATGAAAATTTTACAAAAATATAATTTAAAAGAGAGATTCGAGCGCTTCCGCGGGTGGTACTATGGAGAATAGAAATTTATCCAGAGAAGAAATTGAAAAATTGTTTAAAGCTAAAGATTTATTCCATAGAGAACTTTCAAAAATCTCCTTTGATAAGAAAATAAAAATACTTATTCAATTACAAAAAATTGCAAATGGCGTTAGGCCATCTTTAAAAAGAGATCAAAGAGTTTGGAAATTTTAGAAGGT
>JAUVZN010000102.1 GCA_030602545.1 Candidatus Aerophobota bacterium | reverse complement strand
GCTTTCTTGACAGCATTTCGGTTTAGCCCATAGCCTTCTCTTTCCCTATGGGGAATATAAAAATAGCCAGCAACTTTTGCCTGGCGCAGGAAGAGCAAAAGAATGCTTACGGCACTGATCCCATCCACATCATAGTCACCGTAGATTAGAATCTTTTCTCTATTGGATATGGCCCGAAGAATCCTTTCCGTGGCCAGATCCATTCCCTTCATCAGGAAAGGATCGCACAAATTCTCCAGTCGGGGATTAAGAAATTCCTGGATATTTTCCCCCTTTATCCCTCGATTATGTAATGTCTGGATAAGTAAGGGAGAAAGGTTTAATTTTTTCGAAAGAAAGTGGTATTTCTCCTTCTTAAGTCCTGAGGGTAAAATCCAGTTTCTCTTCATCCTGCCTCTCAATTTATTTAGTTAATTATAGTTTTTTCCCCAAGGAAGTCAATCTTGCAAAAATAAAGCAACTGCCCACCTTTTATCATCCGATCATTTGGAGGGTTCTTCTGAAGATGAGAAGATGATCCTGAAGAAATTGACAACCTGGAGAAAACCGCTATTGTTCGGAAAAGAAAAGGCTTAAGGAAAAAATGAGCCGGGGCATAGCATCATTAAGGTCATTAAGAGGAAAGGTCGCGAGAAACAGCTCTTCCCCAAGGGGTCAGCCTCTTAGGGAAAAAGGAGAGTTAAGTGGTAATTCTGGGCATAGAGACATCCTGCGACGAGACGGCTGCTGCGGTGGTGGAGGATGGGAAGAGAATCCTCTCCAACGTAGTCAGCTCCCAGATTGAATTGCATCGGCAATTTGGTGGTATTGTACCCGAAGTAGCCTCCAGAAGCCATGTAGAAAAAATCATCCCCATTATAAAACAGGCTTTAATAGAAGCAAAGATGAAGTTAGAAGACCTGGATGGTATTGCTGTAACTTTCGGACCAGGGCTCTTAGGTTCTCTCCTGGTCGGATTGACAGTGGCCAAAGGAATATCCTATGGTTTGAGAGTTCCCCTAATAGGAATTAATCATCTTGAGGCTCATCTCTATGCTAATTTTCTTAGCTACCCTCATCTTCGTCCTCCTTTTGTGGGGCTGGTTATTTCCGGAGGCCACACGGAACTCATTTTTCTTTCTGGTAAGGGAAATTACCAGGTATTGGGTGCTACCAGAGATGACGCTGTTGGGGAAGCTTTCGATAAAGTGGCCAAAATCCTCAATTTAGGATACCCGGGAGGTCCCATCATTGAGAGAGTGGCCAGAGAAGGCAGGCCACACTCCATCCCTCTTCCTTCCATCCGTTTCAAAGAGGATACCTTTGATTTTAGCTTCAGCGGTATAAAGACAGCTGTTCTTTACTATGTCATGGATTTAGAAAAAGAGGGGGCTTCTATTCCCACGGCTGATCTTGCCGCAAGTTTCCAGGCAAAAGTAGCCGAAGTTCTAGCAGAGAGAGTCTTCCGAGCAGCTTCGCTAAAAAAAGTGAAGAAGATAGTATTAGGTGGAGGTGTAAGCTCGAACCTTTTTCTTCGCTCCTTCATTCAAAAGGAAAAACCTAAGGACCTCAAGATTTTCTTTCCTCCTCCTTCTCTGTGTACGGATAATGCCGCTATGATAGCTGCCTGTGCTTACCCCAAGATCAGAGAGGGGCTAATTTCCTCTCCTTCCCTGGATGTCCAGCCTAATCTCAGTTTTTGAGCTAACTGGAGAAATGGGAAAAACTTAAGCTCGCCCCTTCGTGGCTCAAACATAAGTCTTTCTCTTATCTTCACTTCAAAGCCTGGCAAAGGTTGAAACCCGGCCTTGACACTTTCTAGCTGAAAAATGACCTTTTGATTTTCGAAAATCCACATAAATAGGGGATTTTTATCTTGATCTTTGAAAATTCGTAGTGCCAAACATTTGCTAAAATTAAACTTGCCAAGTCAACTACAAGAAGGAAAAACTGAAAAAAAACGAAGAGAAAGATAGCATGATATAAATTGTGCAACTCCTGGGGAATTGGTAAAATGCATTGAAAATCCTCTTCAGGAGATACACCATGTACTATTTCGGGATAGACCATCATAAGAGGTTCTCGCAGGTGGCAGTAATGGATGAAAAAGGTGAAGTTCATATGAACGGGAAGATAGCTAATGAGAAAGTGGCATTTGCTTTGTTTAAGGAATATCTCAGAGAACCATGCAAAGTAGTAATAGAGGCCGGACGCAATTGGGGAATGATGTATGATTTACTGGAGGAACTTCATATAGAACCAGTTGTAGCCCATCCCTTCAAAACAAGGGCAATTGCTGATGCAAAAATCAAGTCTGACTCAATAGATGCCCGAACACTAGCCCATCTTCTCCGTGCTAACTTGATCCCGAAAGTCCATGTTTCCCCAAAAGAGATTAGGGAACAGAAGAACCTTCTGCGTCACAGACTTTGGCTTATTAAACCCCAGACTATGACAAAGAACCGTATCTACCAAGTAATAGACAGAAACCATGTCAAAACACCAGGGTTTAGCAGCTTATTTGGTGTAGCTGGGAGAAAGTTTCTCCATAATTTAAGTCTATCAGGTATTAATGCAAAACTTCTCAAAGACCATCTGGAGATTTTGGATGAGCTTCACGAGCACATTAAAAAAACTGAAGCTTGGATCGATAAGGTACTTAAAGATAACCCTCTCATTCCCATTTTAGATAGCCTGCCAGGATTCGGCAAAATCTTATCAGCCCTAGCAGCACTAGAGATTGATGATATTAACCGCTTTGCTACCAAGGCTAAATTTGCCTCCTACTGTAGCCTTATTCCCTCTACTTTTGCCAGTGGAGGAAAGGTATACCATGGTGATCTAATCCTCACTGGTAACCGCTGGCTAAAGTATGTTTTCATTGAAGCCTCCTGGACAGCTATTCGCACATCACCTTACTGTCGATCCTACTTTGAGAGAATTAAACAGCGTAAAGGTTCTAATATTGCCATTGTTGCACTAGCACGCAGGTTATCCGAGATTGCCTACAGGAAAAAAGGATCTATGAGGAACGTCTTTATATGCCATACGCAAGGTAAATATTTCTCTCATTTGCCTCTCTAGTTCTTAGCCTCTTAGGGCTCAGAGAAAGATGAGGGAACCAGAGTTCGGATAGCTATTTTGTGTCACTAAGGTGACTTAGAGAAGATTGATTTCCGAAGACCAAAGCTCAGGAGCTGTCGTTGCAAAATGATAATGTCATAGTATTGCAAAGTGAAAATGTCACCCCTCCCTAGAATTTGATATACTGTCCTCCCAATATGTGATGATTGGGAGGTGAAAATGGAAAGGTGGCAATTGAGCGCAAAAGAGCTAGC
>JAUVZN010000023.1 GCA_030602545.1 Candidatus Aerophobota bacterium | reverse complement strand
CGATAAATTTGGCCATAGTTCTAACGTGTACCCTCCAGTACGTTTATCCAAAGCCTTTACGCCGAAGCCGTCTACACACATACAGCTCGGCCGAGCTTGGGTTACAAGAGATTAGACTAATTACTATTTACCATAAGTCCCGCAAGAGCTCGCTCCAGGGGTGGGGCAGGCCAGACACCGACCACGACCTGCCCCACCCTGGACCGCTGATAGATCTGCCCGGTAGTAAAGCTGCTCATAGTCTCACCGACGGCTTACTCCTTGAGCCAGACCTCCCTGAAGAGGTCATACTGGGTCGGGTGCCCTATAAAGTTCTGGACCTTCTTGTGCGCGATGGACCACACGTTTCGCCAGTAGGCAATGAGGATGGAGCCGCGCTCCATTTGTATCCTCTGGAGTTTGCCCATGATCTCCCGGCGCTCCTCCACGTCGAGGGTCCCCTGGGCTTTCTTGAGCAGTGCCGAGAACTCATCGTCCACCCAGCGGGTCTCGTTCCAGGGCACCGGCACCCCCTCCTCGTCAGCGATGTAGGCCAGGCCCAGAACCATCGTGCCCAGTGGGCGGTGTGTCCAGGGGGTGATTCCCAAGTCAACCTCTGTCCACACGTCCCAGTAGGCGGCTACGGGCATGGTTTTTATCCTGATATCAAAACCTGCCGCGGCGGCGTCCTCCTTAAGTATCTCTGCGTAAGAGACGCAATCCACCCAGCCGGTCGCCACGTGAAGATCGACCGTGAGACCGTCGGGGTAGCCAGCCTCGGCCAGCAGAGCTTTAGCCCTCTCCGGATCATATGCAGGCGTCTCCACCTCGCAGTATGCTGGATGGATTGGGGCTACGTGGTGATCCTGACCCACGAGGCCTTCACCATAATGGGCCATCTTCAGGATCTTCTCGCGGTTCTGGCAAAGCTTGAGCGCCATACGAACCCGGTTATCGTCCCAGGGCTCCCTATCCACCCGCATGCGTAGGACCCGGGTCATGGCGGTGGGCGTGCCGATCACTTGAAGGTTTGGATTATCCTTCAGAGCCAAGAAGTGCACGGTATCTGGCTCGGTGAGGACGTCTACCAACCCGCCCTGTATAGCCGCGATATGGGCCGATGCCTCCTCGCCCAGGTCAACGTAGATGATTTTGTCAAGGTAGGGCAAAGGTTTACCATCGGCACCCATCCGCCAGTAGGGGGGGTCCGTACGGCGTTTGAGCACCGCCCGCTCACCCGGGACGAACTCCTCCAACACGAATGGGCCAGTGCCGACCGGAGCCTTGAGGAAGTCGCCCTCGAAGGTCCGGTGGTTCATGATCTGGTTCGGGTAGTGGTACAGATGCTCCGGCACAGCGATCTGCGGCGAATCTAGCTGGAGCCTGACCGTGTACTTGTCTACCTTCTCTATGTTCTCCGGCCTAAGGTACGCCATCAAACCCAAGGTGGAGGAGCCCACCTCAGGATCAAGCCACTCCTTCATGGTGAAGACGACATCGTCCGCGGTGAAGTCATCACCGTTGTTCCACTTGATACCCTTGTGGAGATGGAGTGTCCAGGTCATGAGATCCTCGCTGCCCTCCCACCTCTCCAACAGCCAGGGGTGGGTGACGTTGTTCTGATCGGTGAAAGTCAGATACTCAGCTATATGACGCGTCCAATTGGAATCCTTTACCCAAGAGTAGCGTGCAGGGTGATCGATGCGCCCTAAACCTTGGCCGGTCACGCGCAAAGTTCCGCCGCGCTGGATGTCCACCGCACCAGTCTCACTTATGGCTCCTATAAGAAAGAGCCCCCCGAGCACCACAACAGCAAGAAATAACACCGTAATCTTCTTCATCTCTTCCTTACCTCCTTTTTGAGTTCAAGGCTCTTTATGGCGGCCTTTCACTGTGCTTTACTCCATAAACATCACCTCCTGTATTTATCAATCGCAGGGATATTGAGGAGTCCAGAGCCCGATCTTGTCCGAGTGAGCATTGGCATATTCCTAAGACCCCAGGCTCCCTTCGTTAAAGATCTAGCACAGTTAACCGTTTTTGTCAACGGGTCTCCGCCTGACTCCTTATTCTTAGAATTGAATGATACACATCTTTTCTTCCACACCCCATAATTGGGTAGATATATCTTTCGGTGAAGGTGCTTTATTCTGCCCTTCTCTAAATACAGAGCTGAATTATAGAAATTATGCTCCTTTGATTCTTCCACAAATCCTATCACTAAGGAGATTCCTTTACTCTCTTTTTTCAACTCTTTAATTAAAGGATTATCGACTCTTATGGCAACCTCCGGGACAAGGCTTCCCACAGAATAACCGGTGAGGCTTAACTCAGGAAAGACTAGAAGATCCACTTTCCTTTTCTTAGCTTCTGAGATAAATCCTCGTATTTTCTCCAGGTTAGCTTTTACATCTCCCAATTTGCAATCGATCTGTGCTAATCCTACTTTCATTTATTATCACTCTTAAGTTCTCTCAAGCCCGTTACTGAACTTCTTATTTTCTTATCCACCTCCTGGAGGAGGGCTAAGGGCTTATGGGTGGCCAGGATATTTATGGCTATCTCCCTGGCTCTTTGACGGGCATCTTTTCCTCCTTCTTCCAACCACTTCTCTCTCCTGGATCTATCGCTGACTTTGGGAAAGAAGAACTCCGATCTCATATGAGCTACGGTGTGTGGTTCGGCCAGGAAATTTCCTCCCGGCCCTACCTTATCTATCACCTCCAAGGCCAGAGTATCCTCACTAACCTCTATTCCTTTCAATGCTCTCATCACCATACCAATGATTTCGTTGTCTATTACGTACTGTTCGTAACTAGCTGTTATAGCGAATTCTAAAAGGCCAGCTGCATCATGAATAAAGTTAGCTCCTGCCAATGCCACTGGCAACAGGTTTAATGCTCTCTCATATCCTGATTGGACGTCGGGAATTTTGGAATCGGACATTCCTCCTGTAGCATAAAAAGGAAGCTGCCAGTACTGGGCAAGTTGAGCAGCAGCAGCATTCAAAAGCCCCATCTCCACAGCTCCTGAAGCATAACCCATAGTACGCATATCTGCTATAGTACCCACATAACCACAAAGGACAGGTGTTCCCGGATTAATCAACTGAGCTAGAGTCACCCCGGCTAAAGTCTCTGCTCCAAAAAGCACCAGATTACCAGCTAAAGTTACCGGAGCAGTGGTACCGCATTGAGGCTCTGTGGGAATGGCCACAGGTAGTCCCCGTTGAACAGCTTCGATGAGAATTTCTCCGTAAGTATCATCTATCTTTAAAGGGCTTATCACAAGAAGTATGAATGAAATAATTGGTCGCTTTTCAAATCCTTCTTTTCCCCCCATTATTTCCTGGGCCATTTTAATCACATCCATTCCTCCCTGAAGTGTATAAGGCCCACCCATTACATGTTTAGATGTATTAGATAATCCTGCGTAAAATCTATTTACATCCACTTTCTCTTTGGGTAAATCGTTAGGATAAACTGGCAGGAGATAAAAGTGAATATTATCCAGAGCATCTACTAATCTGGCAATTTTTGCTACATCCTCTAAAGTAGAGGGTCTCCTCTCACCTGTATCCAAATCCAGGACATTGAGAGCTGTTCCTCCTGTCCCCATATATATTCTATTATCCTCCAGCAGGAGGTCATGTTTTTCCTCTCTACCACAGAGAATAACTTTAGATGGAGCTTGAGCAACGGTATCCTCAACCATGGAAGAAGGAATCTTTACTATTCTTTTTTCTCTGCTTACTTTTGCTCCTTTTTCCTGAAAAATATCCAGAGCCCTTTTATTATTCACCTGTATTCCTACATTCTGTAAAACCCTAAGAGAAGAACGGTGGATGAGCTCTGTTTCTTTTGGAGAAAGCACCTTGTATTTATTGCCTATCAGTCCTCCCTGCATAGCCTTCTCCTCCTTTTTCCCTTTTTTTACTTACTTTTTTATCAAAGTCTTGAAGAATTTAAATTTAGTATTTCTCTTAGAAACTACTTAGCTTTAGAATATGAAACTCTCACTTTCCTTGGAGGTTAAGTATCTCATTATTCTATTTCTAAACAGCTTAACATGTTCAACTATTTGGTTCTCCAGTTTCTCTGTTTGTCTGTTCTCCAGGAAGTTAATTATGTTCTGGTGATGTTGGCCAACCAGCTCAAAGTGCTTGTCCAGGTGAAAATCGGGGGCCATTTCCTTGCTGTAGGAGAGATAGGCTAATCTCTGCCCTTCGTTTTGTATGCTAGTGAGTATTGAAGAGATAAATCGATTACCGGAGGCCTTAGCAAGAAGCTGGTGAAAGTTGCTGTTTTGGAAAGTGATCTCCAAGAAATCCCTCTTCTTCATAGCCTCTTCAATCTTTTTGTTAACCCGTTTCATTTCTCTAAGTTGTTCTGCGTTAATTCTCTGGGAAGCTAAACGAGCAGCAAACCTCTCAATAACAATTAAGGTCTCAAAAAGATCTTTTATATCCTCGATAGTAATATGCTTTACATAGATGGCTTTATCGATGATTATTAAATTTTCCCCTTCTAACTTGAGCATTGCCTCCCTCATAGGTGTCCTTCCCAAGGACATTTCCAGGGCTAATTTCTTATCATTTAGCCTTTCTCCTGGCTCAAGATCTAAAGAAATGATTTTCTTTTTTAATAAATGATACGCCTGAAGCGTTAAAGAGTCTTTTTTCTTTTTTTTCACTACTCTCTGATTGGGTCCCATAATTTCAGATCTTTCATGGGGATCTAACTTCATTTAAAAGAATCAAAGATAACCTGAGGATGAAAATGATTTAGTACTCCCCGAGGTATATTTTCCTTATCCTGGAAGACATTTACAGAAAAATCCCGACTCTATTGCTTGACAGTTGATATACTGATGAATACATCTCTAATATATTATACACATCAGTTTTAATTTATCAAGTGTCCGCGTCAAATTTGTCAATTAAATTTTAAAAGTGTACTGATTCTATAGTGATTTAAAGTTTAAAAGTGCACTACGTTTCCTTTGGCAAAAAAATAAATTGTTCCATACTATCCTCTTTAAGAATTATCCAAAAGGAGGATAGTATGGCTAAACAACTGCATAAAAGATTTTCCACCCAAGAGGTGAAGATGCTCCTGCAAAAGTACCTGGAGGATAAGAAAAAACTTCCCCATATCCTGCAGATACTAAAGATCAAAAGGAGAAGATAGAGCGACCCTACCAGTGGTTGCAGGATAGGATCGTGAGAACCTGTGCCCGAGAGGAGGTAAGAGCGGTTCAAGAGGCAGAGAAGGTATTGGAAGCCGAAGTAGAGAGATACAACTACCGTCAAGTACACAGTACCACCAAAGAGATTCCCATCATCCAATTTGAAAGAGCTAAAAGAAAGAAGAATTCCCTCTTCCGAGACTTTACGGTATTTCCTCCTTACCAGTCAGTAAAGGATATTTTCTGTCTGAGAGCAACCAGAAAAGTGGACCCTTACCATAAGGTTTCTTTCAATAATCTTAAATTCCGGGTACACAAAGCTCCCTTAAGAAAAGAGGTTGAGCTTCGCATTGCTCCCAACCTTAAGACCGGAATCGCAGAAGTGAGAATCTGGTACAAGGATACTCTTACCGATGTCTACCAGGTTAAGAACTCTGACCTCAATTTAGTGAAATTCTAAACCCTGCAAATGCTCATTCCTGCCTCCTCGTTTCCGCACTGATCGTCTTTTTTTTCTTTTTGAGCAGGGAATGGCGAAAGGGTAGTTTGCCCGTGGCGTAAAAACCGACTCTTTTATTCTCTCATTAATCCTGCCAAAATATCAACGGCCCGGGCCACGAATTTGGAGCATTTTTCCTCATGTACCCTTAAATCTTTGGCCTTCTTTTTGCCTTCAGGAGTCCTCAGGTCACATTCAATCAGATCATAACAAAAGACACTTCCAAATTCTTTTTCAAATCTTTCATAAAATTTTAATGCTAACCCATAAGCTTTTTCTCTATCCTCATCGGGTTCCATCCGCCCGTAATTTAGACCAATAGCCATTATGGCACCACTTACAGCTCCGCAAACTGAGCCCCTCCTTCCAATTCCTCCCCCAAAAGGAGTGGCAATCTTGGGAATCATATCGGTCTTTATTCCCAAAAAATCGCTCATAGCCATTGAAACCGACTCAGCACAATTAAAACCTTTCTCAAAAAGAGCAACTGCTTTTTGTGAAATACCACTTTGCACCTCGTTCTCCTTTGCTTCCAAGATCTTTTGCTCCGAACGCTCTACATTTTTAATTTTAGTCTGAAGCGATCTTGCTGGCTGGTGCTCCTTTTATCCCCCAGTGACTTTTGGGAACATCGTAGAGGATGACCGTAACGTGATCCACAGAAATATCAAGGCTCCTGGCTACAGCATCAGAAACATTTCTAATGAGCTTCTCCTTCGTCTCCTCGCTCCTTCCTTCCCACATATCAATCCTTACCAAAGGCATGATCTACCTCCTTATAAAATAATTAACTCCTCTTTTGTCCAATCCTCCTCTGACGGCTACTGCAGCAAGACGCCGTGAGATCATAATAATCCCTTACCCCGCTAATTCGAGCCCGGATCATCTCGCCCGGCTTATGTCCATCTTCCAAGAATACTCTGCCGTCAATGCTAGGACATTGAAATTCTGTATGACCCTCACCTTTCTTATCTACCAAAACAAGGTAATCTTTACCTATACACCTCTGGTTTTTTTTAAAAGTAATGGATCTCTGGATCTTCATAAGCTCTCTATATCTTCTCCTCTTTACCGATGAAGGAACCTTTGGACCCAGAGAGTAGGCAGAGGTACCCCTCTCGGGAGAATAGATGAAGGCTCCTACCCAGTCAAATTTGAGTTTTTCCACATCCTTCAACAGCTTCTGAAAATGAGATTCTCTTTCTCCAGGAAACCCCAGCAAAAATGTGGTGCGAATCACAATTTCCGGAATGCTCTCCCTTAGTTGATCGATAAGTCTCTCTGCTATTTTGAACTGAGGACGCTTCATCCTGGCCAGGATCTCATTGTGAGTGTGCTGAAGAGGAACATCAATATACCTGGAGACTTTCTTCAAAGAAGCCATAGTCCGAATAAGAGATAGGGTAAGGTGGGCAGGGTGAATGTAAAGAAGGCGAACCCATCGCAGTTTTTCTATGGTTTCCAATCTTTTTATCAATTGAGGAAGAGAGGCTTTTTTACTCAGATCCCGGCCATAGAAAGTGGTATCCTGAGCAACCAGGATAAGTTCTCTTACTCCCAGCTCTACAAGAGCTTTAGCCTCTTTGAGGAGATCCTCTACAGGCCTTGAGCGGTACTTTCCTCTCAGATAGGGAACGAGACAATAGGAACACCGATTAGAACAACCCTCAGCGATTTTCAGATAAGCATAGGAAGGAGGGGTACTCAGAAGACGAGGGAAGCTGGAGTCATAGAGAAAACGGGGTTCATTCACAAGATATAGACCTGATGACCCATTAGCCAGGGTATTTACCACTCTATCGATTTCATAAAAGTCGGCACTGCCCAAAAGAGCATCTATTCCAGGATAATGGCGAAAAAGTTCCTTTTTCTCCAACTGGGGGAGGCATCCGCAGACAATAATCCTCTGGGAGGAATCTTTCTTTGAGATCGCACGAGAAATAGCAGCATAGGCTTCCCGGCGAGCCTTTTTTATAAAAGAGCACGTGTTGATGATAATAATATCGGCCTCATCTATTGAGGAAGTAAAAGAATGTCCTCTCTCCCCCAGTTTTCCCAGAATAACTTCGCTATCCACCAGATTTTTGGGGCATCCCAGGGAGATGAGTTTGATTTTCATCACTCTCTCACCCATAAAGAATACAATTTACAGCGAGAAGTCTCTCAAAAAGCGAAGACTGAATACACCGCCCAGATTTCACTGGACAAGCAACGGGTAAGGTCAGATAGCCATAATCTGGGAAAGCTGGTAAAGGCTGAGATCGATCTCTTTCTTCTCTTGCCAGGCATGCTCCAGAGGAAAAACCTCAATTTGATTGGAGATGAGTCCCAGCATCTTTCCTTCATCTCCTCTTTTGAGCATATCCACTGCATCCGCCCCCAGCCTGGTGGCCAGGATTCTATCCAAAGCTGTGGGAGACCCTCCTCTCTGCAGGTGCCCTAACACGGCGACTCTAATTTCATAGCCGATTTTTTTCCTTATCTTCTCCCCTATTTCAAAAGCTCCTCCGGCCTCATCTCCTTCAGCTACCACAATAATACTGCTGGTTTTACCTCTAGTTCGTCCCTCCTCTAATTTGCAGCAAACTTCATCTAAATCGGTCTTCATCTCTGGAATAAGGATCTCCTCCGCCCCACCAGCTAAGCCTGCCCAGAGGGCAATGTAACCCGATGTTCTTCCCATAACCTCCACAATGAAAAGTCTGTTATGAGCGGTGGCGGTGTCCCTTAACTTATCTATGGCCTCCAGAGCGGTATTAAGTGCGGTGACAAATCCAATGGTAAGGTCACTTCCCGCAATATCATTATCAATGGTGGCCGGAACACCCACGGTAGGAATTTGCCATTTTTTATTCAGATCATAAGCTCCCCGGAAGGATCCATCTCCTCCAATAACTATTAATCCTTTAATACCCAGCTTCCTCACAGTATCAGAAGCCATCCTCTGCCCTTCCTCGGTTAAGAAGACCTCGGCTCTCGCCGTGCCTAGAATAGTACCTCCCTGATGGATAATTCCACTCACAGAATGGGCATTCAAGGGACAGTAATCTCCTTCCGTAAGGCCGGCGAAACCTCTCCTGATCCCCACCACCTCTATTCCTTCATAGACAGCCTTTCTCACTACCGCCCGGATGCAGGCATTCATCCCTGAACAATCTCCTCCACTGGTCAAAACCCCAATTTTTTTCACCTCTTTGCTTACCCTCCCTTTATTTAAAAGCTCCCCAGCCGCCAGCACCCGAGGAATTCTTGAGGCTTATCAGCGCTCCCCACGGAGGCTGTCTTAAGCAATCTATCATCCCAAGCTCCGTTTGTCAAGAGTATGGAGGGACTTTCCTGGTACTATCAAGCTCATCTCCTCTTGTCAATCCAGAAAAAAATAATAAGATACTGTAATGAAGATTCTACATCGGTATATTCTTAAGGAGCTCCTGGGTTCACTCGTCTTTGGATTTTTATTTTTTAACTTCATTCTTTTCATCAGCATCATATTTGATCTCACCGAACTCCTCTTCATCGAAAATGCTCCCCCCCTCGAGGTAGGAAAGTTGGTGCTGTTCCACCTACCTGCTTTTTTTGATCTGGTGATCCCGGTTTCCATTTTATTCGCTATTCTCCTGGCTTTCGGTCAGCTAAGTTCTCACGGAGAGATCATCGCTTTAAGAAGTGGAGGAGTTAGTCTCTTCCAGATAGAAAGGCCCGTCTTGTTCCTAGCTATTTTTTTAAGCCTCCTTGCCCTGTACTCTTCTGCTTATCTTACTCCCTGGTGTAATTTTGAATACAAACGCACCTACCGGGAAATAATACTGCGAAGACCAACCCTCCAGATAAAGGAAAAAATCATTACCGATCTTAAGAATCGTAAACTCTACGCCTACCGGCTGGACCCAAAAACTCACCGGATGGAGGAAATAATCCTTTATGAGTTTCTCCCTGAAGGAGATCGTTTGTTTCCCCAGATTACCCTGGCTCAAAGAGGATGGTTCCAAGAGGATGTCCTTCAGCTAAAGGAGACTTCTTTCTATCAGCTTGGGGAAAACTACCGCATAACCCAGCAGGGGAGATTCTCCTCCCAGACTCTGTATCTAAAAGCCTATCTTCCCCAGAAAGCGATGGAAAAGAAAACTCTGGATGAGATGAATCTAACTGAGCTAAGATCGATGCTGGAGAAGGAAAAGGCTAATCCCAACCCGATTGAGGAGAAAATAAGGAGGTTAGAGGTTAATTTTCATGGCCGGGTGGCCATTCCTCTAGCAACTTTTCTTCTAAGCCTGGTAGCTATTCCCCTGGGTATCAGGATCGAAAGAGGGGGAAAATCTATCAGTCTGGGAATTAGTCTAATTATAGTTGTTGGATACTATGTCCTTTTTTTGGCAGGAAAACTTATGGGCCAGGAAGGACTTCTCCCCATTTATCTAGCTATGTGGTTTCCCAATATACTAATAGGCGCAGCCGGGGTCTGGTTACATCTAAGGGTGGCTTTAAGTTAGAAAAGGAATGTTGGAATGAGACTTCTGGATAAATACCTCTCTCGTGAATACCTCAAGTTGTATTTCATGCTTATCCCCTTTTTCATCGCCTTTTTTCTCTTAACGGATTTTTTCACCTCCATAGCTAACCTCGGGGAGGAGGCAAAACTTCTAGCCGTGGTTCAGTACTATCTTCTGCAGATACCCCCTTTATTCTCCCTTCTTAGCCCCCTGGGAGTATTAATGGCTACTCTCTTGACCATTAGCCACCTGGGAGGAACATATCAAATTCAGGCGGCTCAGATCAGCGGTGTACCGGTAAAGAGAATCGTTCTTCCCCTCCTTACCATAGGAATAATTAGCAGTTTCGTCATCCTTTTCCTGGATCAGACCCTTATCTTCAGAGCCAATCAAGTAGCTCAAAGACTCCATCAGGAGAATTTTCTGGGTCCTCCACCCGAACAGATCCAAAAGAATATCTTTATTCACGTTCCCCCATCTTATCTCTTTTACATAAGGAGCTTTGATCCCAAACAGAGCAAGATGGAAAACATTCTTATCTATGAGAGGACCTCTCCCCCTCGTCTTACCGCGGCCAAAGAAGCCAGTTGGGTTAAGAGCGGTTGGCTCCTGCAACAAGGAATGGATTACAGACTGGGAAAGGAGCTGGAAGGAACCCCTTTTGAGGAAAAATTTCTGCCTCTAGATAAGGAACCGGCCTATTTTAGCAAAAGGTATTTCCCTCCGGAGAAGATGAACATTGCTGAGTTGAATCGACAAATCGACGAGTACGGCAAAAGTGGGCTGGAAATCCTCGATCTTAAGGCCGAGCTTAACTTCAAGATTTCCTATCCCTTCACCAACTTTATCTTTCTTTTCCTGGGTATTCCCCTGGGAATGCTTCTAAAAAAAGGGGGAAGAGGGGCGAGCTTTGGCCTGAGTTTGATCATCGGTTTTGGTTACTATCAAACCATGGCTTTTTTCAAGATTCTGGCAAAAAGCGGAGCTATATCTTCCTTTGTTGTTGCCTGGCTCCCTAACTTCATTTTCCTGGCCGCGGGCATATATTTGTATACTCTGATCGAGTAGATCCTCATGGTGCATATAGATCGTTAAGGAACCTGTGAATATCGTCTAGAACAGGGGGATAGATCCTGAAAATCTCTATATCAGAGGGAAAATTTACCTTCATGTCTTCCCGGATGAACAAGATCCCTACCTCACCGCTTTTTAGACTCTCATCGATTTTCTTGCCAATGACCTCGTCTCTTCTTTTCATAGTCTGGATATAGAATCCGGTGAGCTTACCCAGAACCTGGTCATTTTGAGGATTGGTAGCCAGGCACCGAGCCCAGTCCATACTCTGCCTGACTAGCTCCTCATCCTCGGTGGCCTGAAGCAAAGACCCCCTCTTAAGGGAAGACTGAACAATGGGGTAGCTCTTCTGGCTGAGTTTTTTCAGGATCTGTGCGCCTTCTTTGCCTTCCTGGTAAACCATCTCATGATATACCCGGTTAATTTTCCCTAATTTTGCTTCTAAATCTTGGATTCGATTTTTGACTTCCTCCCAATACTCCTCTATCTTCCTCCCGTATTCCTTCTGGGATTGTTTTTTCAGCTCACTCCCAGGATAGACCAGGAGTACCAGATAAAGTTTTCTTTTGTCTTTCCTGAACTGTTCCACAGTGGGTTTTCCTATCTTGCCTATGGGTTTTTTCTGCATCTTCTTACCTCTCTCAATGTTTACCCCCTTAGAAAGAAGGCTCCATCCGCGCGCCCTGTTAGAGATTTTGTCTCTAGGAGGGTTTACTGCTCTAAAGTTTTTCTAGCTATCATCTAGTTTCCAGTCTTTTCTCCAGGTCATTGAGGTCATAAATAGTACCCAGATGTTTTTCTCTTTCCTGTTTCCGATCCAGATGAAAGGCCAGAGCCCCTGCCTGAAGGGCAGCGAGATAGTCCACCTGATAATGGTCACCTATGTGAGCCAGTTGGTGAGGGTCAATCCCAAGCTCCTGACACATCCGGACATAGAAGCTTTCATCTTTTTTAACCAATCCAAATTCACTAATAGAAGAAAACGTGCGTTTGAAGAATCTTTTGATGTTATCTTTCCTCATCTTTATCTCAATGAAATCATCCGGCATTCCTGAACCCACCACCAAATCATATCTTAAGGAGAGCTTCCCCAGAGAAGGCAGAACATCGGGATAAAGTGTTACCTTATCTGCATATTTGTTTAATAAGCTATTTTGATCTGAATCCAGCCTGAAATAATCCAACCAAAAATCCAAACTGTACCAGCGGGAATCATCAGCACCAATTCGGTTGTACTCCTTAAATACCTCATCTTTAGCCTTTTTGATATTCAGGCTTCTCTTTTCCGCATAAAGCCGAGGCAGAACTTCAAACCATATAAAATCATTGAAATCAGGTGAAACTAAGGTTCCATCTACATCAAAAGATACAACTTTAATCATCCAGGTCCTTTTTCTTGGAAGTTCTTCTCACCATTTGGCTAAATTCCCTACCCTTCCTCCAACATCTCCAGATAGGATTTTCTAATAAGTCTTTCACCAGGAATACCCAGCCTCTCCAGAAGTCCAAAGATCTTCTCCTTGTCCTCCCAGACTTTTCCTTCTACTTCCAGAAACTCCCCCAGTCCTTCCACTCTATCTAGATAAATTTTTAGCCTGCCCCAACCATAGGTATCTCTCTCTTTGAGTATTTTCCTTACTTCAGAAAACCCCAGAACTTTGAGGATATCCAAAATTGCTCCTCCCACCTTTGTCTCGATTTCCAGCCTTGTTTTGGTCTCTGGATCTTGCCTCTCCCCCTTATAGGTTAAAAAGTACTTTCCTCTCACCATACGCACTCTCAAAGCCTCGTCTTCGGCTTTGAAATCTCGACAGGGGTGACGAAAATAGGTATCCTCCTGAAGTTCCTTTTTGATGAAGCGGGCCCCAAGATCACTAATTTTTTTCTCCATCTCCTTTATCCTCACCTCTGCTTTTATTTCTACTTCCAACATACCATCACCCTCAAGTTTTTCCCGCCGTAAGGTGCCACAGGCATCATCGAGAAGACGAGCCCTGTTAAATAGGCTATTTAACAGGGCGAGCAGAAGCAATCCAAAGCTGCTATGCAGCGACAGAGGGGCGTTCCGAGATTCTCTTGACAAAAAAATAACGGACTGTATAATTGTTCCCTGAGTCTCGTGCAGAGCATGCGAATACAAAGAATAGCGTATGAAGACCGAGCAGTGGCCATTTCCAAGTCTAGTATCCGCTTCTTTATGCCCTTTCCTTTGAAGCCTTCCATGCTACTGACCGTCTAAGATCTTATAAAAAGACCTCGGATAAGAGACCCGAATAAATGTTGTGTTTTTGGTAATGCTCGAAAACAAAGGAGGAAATAATGAGCAAAACCCTGTACGTAGGAAATCTACCGTACACAACTACGGTAGAGCAGCTGAAGGATCTCTTCAGCGAATACGAGAGTGTTGAGGATGTCAAAGTCATCACGGATCGCGACTCAGGTCGCTCCCGCGGATTTGGCTTTGTAGACTTCAGTTCCGATAAAGAGGCGGAGAAGGCAATCAAGACTCTCAACGGACATTCCCTGGGGGATAGAGAGATCGTGGTCAATGAAGCCCGCCCCAGGACAGATCGGGATTCCAGAGGATTTGGCCGATCCTCCAACAGGTGGTAGCGAGAACTATTCCGTACCGGGCTGCAGAGTATGAGATAGCTCTCGTACTCTGCTCTAGAATCTTTTGAAATTCGCACAAAACGAAAAAAACATTTTGGTGTTTGTTCATCATAATAAAATTTGATGTTTTAACAAGACTGAAAAGTTATGGAGAAAAATAGAGTCTTCCCCATAGTACACCGGACATTCTGGAAGCTGAGAGAATAGCTCATTCATTACCAGAGTCTGGTGAGGGGAGGCTGGTTTTGGATATGTTCAAGAGGATCCCTACCGCGGTGAGGCAGATAAGGAGGGAGGAGCCTCCGTAGCTGATGAAGGGAAGGGTGATTCCAGTGGTAGGAAGGATGACGGTGACCACAGCCATGTTAATAGCCGCCTGAAGGCAGACGATGGAGGTAAGACCCACCGCCAGAAGTTTTCCCAGTCCATCGGGTGCTCTTCTGGCAATCTTCAATCCTCGAAGAGCCATAGCAAAAAACAGTACAATGATGAGGGTGGTGCCAATGAAACCAAATTCTTCGCCAATGACAGCAAAGATAGAGTCAGTGTGAGGAGTAGGAAGATAAAAAAGCTTCTCCTTCCCTCTTCCCGGGCCCAGACCCCAGAGCCCTCCCGAGCCCAGAGCAATCTTGAAGTGCAGAGGTTGAAAAGCCGCGCCCTGGGGATCCAGCTCCGGCTGCAGAAAAGCCATTATTCTGTCCTTGCGGTAGCCTACCTCAAGAATGGAAAAGGAAAGGGGAATCAAAGCCAGAATCAGGGCGTAGATCATATGAGAGATTCGGGCACCCCCGGCAAAAAGAAGAACAAAAGCAATCATGGCAATGATGATGGCGGAACCTAAATCCGGCTCCATGACTACCATAATGGAGATAGCCCCCAGGATAATGAAGTAGGGAAGAAACCCATTGATGAAATTTTCCATCTTCTGCCTTTTTCTTACCAGGGACGAGGCAAGATAAATAACCAGGCTCAGTTTGACCATCTCGCTGGGTTGAAAATGAATAAACCCCAGTCCCATAAACCCTAAACTTATCCAGCGATGGGCTCCCTTTGGCCCCTGTCCTAACTGGGGTAGAAAAACTGCTGCTAAGAGTCCCAGGCTGAGCAAAAGCAAGGGTATGGCCAGTTTCTGGTACCTTTGATAATTGAACCTGGTTCCTATCCAGAGGAAGACCAGGCCTAGAGCGGCCCACATTAGCTGACGCTTGAGGAAGAAATAGGAGTCGCCTTTGCGCAGGTAAGCATAAGCACCACTGGCACTAAAGAGAATCATGAGTCCTATGGCCAAAAGAGAAAAAGTAATAACGAGAAGAGGATAATCAATGTTAGCTTTGCTTTTCATATTTCTCCCTCAGCTTCTCTACCTCTCTCTTGAAAACTTCACCTCTTTCTTCAAAGCTTTTGAACTCGTCAAAGCTGGTGCATCCAGGAGAAAGAAGAACAGAGTCTCCCGCCTCGGCCTCACTAAAAGCATACTTTACTGCACTGGGGAGCTCATCCGACTTTACCACGGGGCAGATACCGGAAAGTTCCTCTTCGATCTTTTCTTTAGCCTCACCGATAAGAATAATCTCCTTTACCTTCTCCCTGATAAGAGGGCGCAGGATGGAGAAGTTGGCCCCTTTGTCCCTTCCCCCCATGATCAAAATGACCGGTCCTCTTACTCCTTCTAAACATCTCTTTACCGCTCCTTCATTGGTAGCCTTGGAATCGTTGATGAACTGGACGCCCCTTACTCTTCCCACCGCCTCGGCTCGATGGGGAAGTCCTTTGAACTTTTCTAAAACATCCCGGAT
>JAUVZN010000052.1 GCA_030602545.1 Candidatus Aerophobota bacterium | reverse complement strand
GTAGAATCGCTAGATCTTGAGGTTGCCATTGCCGGAGCCGGCCCGGCCGGATTAATGGCCGGCTTCTACCTGGCCCAAGGGGGAGTGAAGACGGCCATTTTTGAAAGAAACCTTCAAGTGGGTGGAGGAATGCCCGGAGGGGGGATAATGTTCAATAAAATTGTAGTCCAGGAGCCGGCTCGAGAGATTCTGGAGGAGATGCAGATCTCGCACCAGGAATATCAGAAGGGGTATTATACCGCCTCTTCTCTAGAGGCCGTTTCTGCTCTGACCTACCGGACCATTAGAGCTGGAGTCAAAATATTCAATTTAATGGGAGTGGAAGATGTGATGGTGCAGGAAGGAAAAGTCAATGGCTTTGTTCTCAATTGGGGAGCGGTAAAACTGGCTGGTCTACATGTTGATCCTATCGGCATAAGATTTAAAATGGGTATGGATGCTACCGGACATGATTGTGAGGTAATCAGGAAACTGGAAGAAAAGGGCAGGGTTAGATTAGCTACCTCCAGCGGTAAAATAGTGGGGGAAGGACCTATGTGGGCAGAGAAGGGAGAAGAAGCAATATTAGATAACACCAGAGAGGTCTTTCCCGGCCTTTATGTGGCAGGAATGGCAGCCAATGCTGTTTTTGGCGGACCTCGCATGGGTCCTATTTTTGGAGGGATGCTCCTTTCCGGAAGAAAGGCGGCCCAGCTCATTTTAAAAGAACTAAAAGGCTAGGTTTCAGTTATCTTTTCATGTTGACTGAAGAAACAAGAAAAATAAAGATTCCAGATGCAGGGAGGATGGTTTTGAGCATAGAAATAACCCTTAATGATGAGAAGAAAATGGTGAAGGAGGGGAAAACAGTGGAAGATATGATCCAGTCCCTTTCCCTTAATCCTCAAAGAGTTATGGTCATATTGAACTCTGAGCTCCTCCCCCAGACAAAATATAACTCCAGTCTAAAAGAGGAGGATGAGCTGGAGATTCTTCCCTTCTTTGCAGCCGGAGGCTAAGGGGAAAGCAGGATGAATCTGGAGCGGTATTCTCGACAGATCCTTTTTTCGGGTATTGGTGAGAAAGGACAGAAAAGACTCCTGGAAAGCTCTATAACCCTTATGGGATGCGGAGGCTTAGGTTGTGTCATCGCCAACAATTTAGCCAGGGGTGGAGTGGGGAGAATCAAGATTGTAGATAAGGACATTGTTGAACTTTCGGACCTACAGCGCCAGATTCTCTTTAACGAGGAAGATGCCAAAAACAAGTCCCCTAAAGCCCGGGTGGCAGTAGAAAAGCTGAGGGGAATTAACTCCTCCATCCAGCTGGAAGCTAAAGTTTGCGAGGTAGAGCCCAGGAATATTGAGAATTTGATAGAGGGATCTCATCTAGTTCTGGATGCAACAGATAATATGAAAACCCGCTTTTTGATCAATGAGGCCTGCGTAAAAAACAAAATTCCCTGGATTTATGGTGGTGTTTTCGGGTCCATGGGGATGAGCATGACCGTAGTTCCTGAGAAAACTCCCTGTCTTACCTGTGTCTTTGGTGAATTTCCCTCTTTCCCTGAGCTGGGAACTATACCCCTGATAAATGCTGCTCCCATTATCATTGCTTCCTGGCAAACAACAGAAGCATTAAAAATATTGGTGGGAGATGAGAATCTTAATCCCGATTTAGTCTATCTGGATCTCTGGCCAGGAACCTTTAGAAGAATAAAAATCAAACGCAGGAAGGATTGTCCTACCTGCATCGAGCGTAAATTTGGACTTCTGGAGCCAGGGGAAAAATAAAATACCTCCACTATGCATTGCTGCTTAGGAGGAAACGATACGAGAAAGGCTCAAAGAGAAATTATTCTTCCCTTATCCAGGGCAGAGTTGGCGGCCAAGGTAAGCTCCAGAGTTCTCAGAGCGTCGGCATAGGAAGATTTTATCTTCTCAGGATTCCTTTCCTTAACAGCCTGGATGAAAGCCCTATCTTCCAACTCGTAAGGATCGATTTGCATCTTCATCTCCTCTTCTTTTTCATTGGAAATCTTAAGAAGATGGGAGGAAAGATGAAGCTGGATTCTCATGTCAGGGGTAACGAGATCGGCTCCCCAGTCCCGCCCATGGGAAAGAAGGCAGCTGGAACTGATATTCCCTATAGCTCCGCTTTGAAAGTGAAGAGTGATGCAAGAGGCATCATCGATGTCACAGTTTTTACTTTTCCCGTCCCTCAAGCCTCGAATCCTCTGTCCATAAATCTCATCCACCTCTCCTATCAGGTATCGGGCCAGGTCAAAGATATGAGTAGTCTGCTCTACTATTTGTCCTCCGGAGCGGTGTCTAGCTCCCCACCAATGAAGGGGAGGAATGGGACAGAAATAGTACCCTAAGAACATAGCTACTTTTTTGTGAGTCAGGATCTCTTTGGCCCTGTTAACGATATCCGCGTACCGATAAAGGTAACCCACGCTGGTAATGATGCCGTTCTTCTCAACAACTTCCTTTATCTGGTGAACCTTTTCTAAATTCAGGGCAAGGGGCTTCTCAACGAATAGGTTTATCCCGGACTCGGCAGCCAGGATCTCCTGATCGGTATGGGCAAAAGGAGGGAGGCAAATGTATACCGCATCCAGATCCTCTTTCTCCAGCATCTGGCGGTACTCTGTGTAATAGGTACCTCCGTATTTCCTCATGGCCTCGCGGGCCCTAATTTCTTCAATGTCACAGAAACTGATAAGTCTTACATCTTTGATTTTGCTCAGCTTTTCCATGTGGCGGTGGGCAATCTTACCCGCTCCGATAAACCCAACTTTAACTTCCACTTTAGCTTTTCCTGCGTTTAATCATGGGAGTTTTTAAAATTGCCATGATTTAATATATCATATCCCATCAATTTATCAAATCCTTCTGTTGCCCAAAGTTTTGACAGTCTTGTGGCATGTGATAGAATGTTTCATTGCTTCCTGGTAGGCTGAGTCAGACAATGAAAATTGGTGGAAAAACAAAAATAGTGGGGATATTCGGCTATCCTTTAGCTCATTCCCTTTCCCCCCATCTCCATAACGCTGCCTTTGTTGAGTTAGGGCTTGATTTTGTCTACCTTCCCTTCTGGGTAGAATCCAAGAATCTAGACTTAGCGGCTCGGGCAATAAAATCTCTGAATATGGTGGGGGTCAATGTGACCATTCCTCATAAGAAGGAGATCATCCCCTATCTGGATGAAGCAACCCCTGAGGCCCGGATGATGGGAGCAGTGAATACCGTTTCTAACAGAAAAGGCAGGCTCATTGGCCACAACACTGACGGTCAAGGTTTCATTGATTCTCTTAAGGAGGAAGGAAAATTTGATCCCAGGGGAAAAAGGGTGATGCTTCTGGGAGCCGGAGGTGCGGCACGGGCCATTTCATCGGTCCTGATCCGAGAAGGGATTGCTTCTCTTATCATTGTTAACCGAACGCAAAGGAGAGGAGAGGAGCTGGCTCATCATCTGAAAAGGATCTTCAAGAATATGTGTCCCATAGACCTCGTCGAGTTTAGCAAAAGGAACTTCTATGGAGGCGTGCGGGAAATCAATCTCTTTGTCAATGCTACTTCAGTGGGTATGCATGCGGAGGACGATTTGTTAATTAATCTGGATCTATTTCCCCCGGGCACCTTTGTTTATGATGTTGTATATAATAGGAGAACAGAGCTTCTAGAAGCAGCCGAGGAGCGAGACCTACCTTGTCTGGGAGGATTGGGGATGCTCATCCATCAGGCAGTTTTCTCCTTTGAAATCTGGACTCATCGAAAGGCTCCCCTCCAGAAGATGAGAGAAGCGGCCGAGAAAGAGTTGGGGATGGGGAAAAGGGGGACATGATGCTTCGCTATTTAACCGGCGGGGAATCTCACGGAAGGACTATCATCGCTATTCTTGAGGGGATTCCGGCAGGTCTTTCATTATCTTGCCGTGATATTGATGGGGAGCTGAAACGCCGACAGGTAGGCTATGGCCGCGGGGAGAGGATGAAGATAGAAAAGGATAGGGCCGAGATTCTTTCCGGTGTTCGTGGAGGCAGAACTTTAGGAAGCCCCATTACCTTAATGATAAGGAATCTGGAGTGGCCAAGATGGCAAAGGATTATGGCAGTGGAGGAAAATATTGATAGTGCTGCCCTGACTCAGCCTCGACCTGGCCATGCTGACCTGGCCGGAGTCATCAAATATGACTTTGAGGATATAAGAGATGTGCTGGAGAGGGCCAGTGCCCGGGAGACAGCAGTCCGGGTGGCGGTAGGGGCCATCTGTAAGAAATTCTTGCGAGAATTCGGGATAGATCTTTACAGCCGGGTTATTCAAATTGGCGCCGTAAAGGATAAAAAAGAGTGGCAGCCGGATCAAGCCGATTATCCCTCAATTGAGTCTTCATCCCTCAGATGTCTGGATAGGGAAAAAGAGAAACAGATGAGGGAGCTTATTGACCAAGCCAGGGTAAAGGGTGACAGTCTGGGGGGGATCTTTGAGATCTATGCTACCAATCTACCCATAGGATTGGGGGGGTATACCCAATGGGATGTCAAATTGGATGCCAGGCTAGCTAAAGCCATAATGAGCATCCAGGCCATAGTAGGGGTGGAAATAGGACTGGGTTTTGCTTTGGCAGAAAGATGGGGATCCCGGGTTCAGGATGAGATATTCTATGATGGGAAAAAAGGCCGTTTTTTCCACAAGACCAACAGGGCCGGAGGCATTGAGGGAGGAATGTCCAATGGGGAAACCCTGATTATGAGAGCAGCCATGAAGCCTATTTCTACGCTGGCTCGACCCCTTCGCTCGGTGGATCTAATCACCAAGAAAGAGGTGAAGGCAGCTCGCCAAAGAGCGGATATCTGTGCTGTTCCTGCGGCAGCCGTGATCGGGGAGGCAGTGGTGGCTTTTGAGATCGCCCGGGAGGTGCGGGAGAAGTTCGGCGGGGATAGTCTAGCTGAAGTCAGGAGGAATTACCAGAGTTACATAAATTACGTGGCCGAAAAACAGGCAAGATGAACATTATCCTAACGGGTTTTATGGGTACCGGGAAAAGTGCAGTGGGTAGGAAATTGGCCAGGAGCTTAGGAATGGAATACCTGGACACCGATGAGCTCATTGAAGAAAGGGAGCGCTCTAAGATTTACCATATATTTGAAAAAAAGGGGGAGCCCTACTTTCGTAAGGTGGAAACCGCGATGGTCAGGGAGGTTTCACATCTTGATAACCATGTCATCTCTACCGGTGGGGGAGTGGTCTTAAAAGATGAAAATATCAAGGCTTTGAGAAGAAACGGTTTTATCATTTGCCTTACCGCTAATCCAGAGGCCATCCTTAAAAGAACCGAGAGGATCCAAGATCGCCCTCTTTTAAATGAGCCTGATCCAGAAAAAAGAATCAAAGAGCTTCTGAGGATGAGGCGAGCTTACTATGAGAAGGCCGATTTTTCTATAGACACTTCCAACCTGTCCGTAGAGGAGATAGTCAGGAGAATAGAGGGAGTTTTGAGGAAAAAGGATGAAAGTTGTTCCTGTAGACCTGGGGGAGCGTAGCTATCCTGTATACATAGGAGGGGATATAGCTCATCTGGGTGCGGCAGCGAGAGAATTTGATCTGGGGGAAAAGGTTTTAGTTATCTCTACCGCCCCCATTGCCTCCCTTTACGGAACGAAAGTAAGGGATGTTCTTGAGAGCGTAGGTTTCCAGGTTTTTCTAGCCAGAGTCCCGGATGGGGAGAAGTACAAGACACTATCCCAGGCAGCGAAATTATATGAGGAGTGCGCTGAAGACAAGCTAGACCGAGGCTCCACCATCCTTGCCCTGGGAGGAGGAGTAATAGGAGATCTGGCTGGATTTGTTGCTTCCACTTATCTTCGGGGAATTAATTTTATTTATCTACCTACCACTCTTCTAGCACAGGTGGACGCCAGCATAGGTGGAAAGGTGGGAGTGGATCTTCCTCAGGGTAAGAACCTGGTGGGTTCCTTTTATCAACCCCGTTTTGTCTATATGGACCTTAGGGTGCTCAGGACTCTGCCACAGGCCCAGATAAGGGCGGGATTGGCTGAGATCATAAAATATGGGGTGATAGAGGATGAGGATCTTTTTCTTTATCTAGAAGAGAATCTGGAAAAAATTAAAACTTTGAGTCTTGACTGTCTGGAATACATCATCACCCGATGTGCTAAAATTAAAGCTGGCGTTGTCCGGGAGGATGAGAGGGAAAAGAGGGGAAAGCGCCAGGTTCTCAATTTTGGTCACACCATTGGTCATGCCATAGAGTCGGCCACTGGATACGGAAGATTTAGCCATGGAGAAGCTGTGGCGATAGGGATGATAGCAGCAGCGAGAATAGCTAATAAGATGGGGGTTTTCCCGGAGAATCCGTTAGTTAGGTTGACAGATCTGGTGAGGAGAGCCGATCTTCCCATCCGGGTGGAGGGAGTGAATGGAGGTAAGCTCTGGGATGCTCTCTATTTGGATAAGAAGATCAGAGGAAAGAAACTCTGTTTTGTCCTGCCCAGAAAAATAGGGGAAGTCTTTCTCACCGATAAGGTTCCTCTCGCCCTGGTAAGAGAGGCAATTAAAGAGCTGGGGGTGGAAAATGAGTAACATTTTGGTCATTCATGGACCTAATATTGACCTTTTAGGGATACGGGAAAGAAATGTTTATGGCAAGATGAGTCTTTCTAGACTAAATCAGCTCATCAGAGTAAGGGCAAAAGACCTGGGTGTCGAGGTAAAAATCACCCAGTCAAATCATGAAGGTGATATTGTTTCGCTCGTAGGGAAGTCCAAAAACTGGGCTAAGGCTATCATCATCAATCCGGCTGCTTATACTCATACCAGCGTGGCCATCAGAGATGCCATCTTGGCTGTCAAGATCCCCACTATAGAGGTTCATCTATCCAATATTTATCAGAGAGAGGTTTTTCGGCACAAATCCTTAACCGCTGGGGCTTGTGTAGGTTTCATATCGGGATTCGGGTCCCAGAGTTATCTTCTGGCTCTGGAGGCAGCCGTGAACATTATCAAGGAGAAGGGCAAAAAATGAAGTTAGAAAACCTGCGTCGCCAGATTGATGGAATTGATTCTAAGCTGGTGGATCTTCTTAATGAGAGGATGAGGAAAGTTTTTGAAATTGCTGAGGTTAAGAGAAAAAGAAAGGGAACCCTTTATTCTCCGGCTAGAGAAAAGAGGATTCTCCAGCGACTGATCCAGCATAACCAGGGTCCCTTACCCAACGAAGCTTTGCTGGAGATTATGCATCTTATCCTTAAGACCTCGCTTGCCCTTCAAAGTAAACCTAAAGTAGTCTATTTCGGCCCTCCAGCGACCTTTACTCATCTTGCGGCCATAAAGAATTTTGGCAGGCGAGCTGAGCTTATTCCGGAAAAAAGTATCGGTGGGATCTTCTCAAGGGTAGAGAAAAAGCAGGCAGAGTTTGGGGTGGTGCCAGTGGAGAACTCTACCGAGGGAGTGGTTACCCACACTCTGGATATGTTTCTGGATTCAGATCTCAAAATATGTGCGGAGACCGTTTTAGAAATTTCTCATCATCTTCTAGGCAAGGGCTCTTTAGAGAAGGTAAAAAAGGTCTATTCCCATCCCCAGGCTCTGGCTCAGTGTCGTGGGTGGCTGGAAGAGAACCTTCCCACCGTGAGATTGGCGGAAGTGGAAAGCACAGCCAGGGCTGCCCAGATGGCTGCGAAAGATCTTACCTCTGCTGCCATTGCCTCTGATGTAGCTGCCTCCCTCTATAACCTTAATACTATCGATTCACACATTGAGGACAGCCCTCATAACTACACCCGGTTTTTGGTTATCGGCCGGGAATACAATAAAGAGAGAAGCGGACAGGATAAGACCTCTATTCTTTTTTCCATCAAGGATAGGGTGGGAGCTCTGCATAACATGCTGGTTCCTTTCCTTAGGTACAGAATAAACTTGACTAAAATTGAATCCCGGCCCACCAAAAGACGAGCCTGGGAATACGTGTTTTTCCTGGATTTTATCGGCCACAAGGATGAAGAGAAGATAAAAAAGGCTCTGGGGGAACTTGAGGAAAGCTGTCTTTTCCTTAAAGTTTTAGGGTCCTATCCCAGGGGAGACTGAGGAAAATAGTCAGACGATATAAAGGAGAGAAGAAATGATCATTACCTTGAAGCCCGAGACTACACAAAAGGGGATTGATCAAGTGGTGCAAAAAATCAAAGAATTGGGCTTTACTCCCCATATCTCTAAGGGGGCACAGAGGACCATTATTGGAGTTATTGGTGAGAATGCTATACGTTACCGGAATGTTTTCGAGGCTATGTTTATTGTGGATTCCATTGTTCCCATCTCCAGACCCTATAAGTTAGTCAGCCGGGAATTCAAAAAAGAAAATACAAAAGTTAAGATAGGAAAGGTAGAGATTGGAGGAAAAAAAGTGGTGGTTATGGCAGGGCCCTGTGCCGTGGAAAGCAGGGACTTGCTTCTGGAGGTAGCTCAACAGGTGAAGGAGGCCGGGGCAAAGATCTTGAGGGGAGGTGCCTTTAAACCTCGCACTTCTCCTTACTCCTTCCAGGGTCTGGG
>JAUVZN010000071.1 GCA_030602545.1 Candidatus Aerophobota bacterium | reverse complement strand
GCGATAGAGAACTTTGAAAAAGCTATTGATCTTAACCCTGATTTAGAAAGAGCATATGTGAGTTTAGGAATGAGTTATTTTAAGCTCCGTCGTTGGGACAAGACTCTAGAATCACTCCAGAAAGCGGTCACTCAGGACCCTAAAGATGTAGATTCTCATCTTTATTTAGGAAGGGTCCATCTTGAACAGAAAAACTATGAGAAAGCAGAAGTGGAGTTCCATAGAGTGGAGGAACTGGAACCGGAAAATAGTTATGCCCATAGCTATCTGGCTAACATTTATATGGAAAAGAAGGAGTATCCTAAAGCAGAAGTGGAGCTGGAAAAAGCAGTACAAATAAAACCAGATGAGCCTTTCTTCCATTATAATTTAGCTCACGCGTATGTTCAGATGCAAAAGTACGCGCAAGCAATTGAGCAGCTTAACGAGGTTTTAAAACTGGAACCTGTTTTTCAGGACACCTACTCTCGTCTGGGCAGTATTCACTACAAGCAAGGTAAAACCAAGCAAGCTATTGAGTATTATGAGAAGGAGACTCAATATCATCCAGACAATCCAGATACCTATTTCAATTTAGGCCTTATCTATTTTGAAGAGAAAAAGTACGATCTTGCTGAACAAAACTTGAGGAAGGTAATAAAGATTAACCCGCAGGATGTTCAGGCCCACGAGCTCCTAGGGGACCTGTACGCAGAGAAAGGAATGTATTTACAGGCAGCAGAGTACCATGAAAAAGCCGCCCAGCTAAAATCTCAGGGTTCTCCACCTCCAGAATAAGTTTCATTAACCATACTTTGTTCTTCATGAGGCTAGCCAAAGGAACGAGTAGGATGCTGAGGCAGGCGGGAATATAGTTGGCTGCATCATCTAGCTTTGCCGAAAAACAGACACTGTAAATAGGCCAGGACATCGGCAGTTTTAGGAAAAAGCCCAATGAGCTTTGTCAGAGAAAGCCTCTTAGCGCATAGTTTCTGGGAAGCCGGGGTAAGGTTCCGGGCTTTGAACCTCAGATCGCTTCTCTCAAACTGTCAATTAATCTTAAGTTTTCTTCTCTTTTTCTAACCGCTACCCGGAAAAATTTATCCTTAAGCCCAGCAAAATTACTGCAATCTCGGATAAGAATACCCCTCCTGGCTAAATCCTCCTGGAGCTTTGATGAAGAAAATCCTGTTTCTATCTTGACCAGAATGAAGTTAGCTTCTGGAGGATAGGGCTTAAGTCCTGCGATTCGGGAAAGTTCGCCAAATAAGAATTCGCTTTCTTTATTTACGACTTCTCGGATCTTTTTTATTTTCTCTTCATTCCTCAAAAGATAAATACCGGCAGCCTGGGCTAAACAGTTAACTGTCCAGGGCTCTTTTAGGCCAGCCATTTTTTCGATCAAATACCTGCCTGCAACCCCATAGCCAAGTCGTAGACCAGCAATGGCAAAAAACTTAGTGAAGGATCTTAAGACAAGAAGGTGATCACTTTTCTGTGCTTCCCTCACCAGAGTTTCGCCGGGATATTTAAAATCAAGATAGCTCTCATCTAAAATGAAACCTATCTTTCTTTCTTCGGTTATCTTTAGCACCTGGAGCAACTCATCTTTGGGAAAAAAAGTACCCGTAGGATTATTAGGGTTGCAGATAAAAAGGGCCTCGACATCTTTTGTCTCGTCGATGATTCTCTGGATGTTAACAGAGAACCCTTGACTTTCTTTAAGGAATAGGAATTTCGGCTCTCCCCCACTAGCTTTTAAGGCCCGTTCATATTCGGAGAAAGTAGGGGCAAAGATCAGGGCTCTTCTGGGTAAAATGGCACGAGCTGCCAGATATATGAGTTCCGTTGACCCATTGCCAGCAAGAATATTTTCTCTATCTACGCCTAAGTATTGGCTAATTTGCTTGATTAAGTGTGTACACTGAGGATCCGGATAATGGTAAATGTCCTTTAAATTATCCTTAACTATTTCCTCTACCCCCAGGGAGCTTGTCCAGGGATTTATGTTGGCACTGAAATCAAGGATGTTATTTGGTGAGAGGCCGTATTTTTTTGCTGCTTCCCTCCAGTTGCCTCCGTGGGAGTAGGTCTTGCGCCTCATTCTAATACTGTCCCCCTCCAATGAGTCTCGTTTGATAAAAAAGCATATAATTCCCACACCTTTCCTTAATCCTCTTTTTCAAAAGCTGAATTTCAGAGAAATCAGGAGGGAGCAGGATGCCAATTACTGTTCCACTGTGAGCTACATTTACTCCTATCCCACCTAAAGATGTGGATATAGAGATTATATCGGCTAGTTCTCTCTTATAAAGAATTTCCTGGTTCGAGAGCGCACTTAAGGTTGCTCCTTTGCCTACTAATTGGATATCCCTTTTCTTTATCCCTTCTTCAACTAAGTTTAAAGCCTCCAGGATGAAATCCTCATTTTTTCTGTGAATGGCGGCGCACACCTCTCTCCTACTGTTAAACCGGAGGGTGTCTATGTTACCTCCTGGATCAACTACTAAAATATCTATTGGAGGCGGGTCTCCAAGACTTCGTATAATCTCACCCCCAAGGTGGTCAAAACATACAATTCCCTCATACATTATTCCATCTGTGGGTTCTATGGAGATGGCTATACCGGCAACCATCCGGGGGGTAATCGACTCTCCCAGAGCTTTCGCTGTAGCAAGGCACCCTCCCACGATGTCAGCTGTGCTGCTGGCCATCCCTTTACCTACGGGAATTTGTGATGAAACTGAAACTTCCACCCCTGTGGATGTATGCCCCAGGAGCTCTAAAGTTCTCTTCACCGCTTCCCTCATTTTTACTTTGTCGGGCGGACATTCTATTTGGCCACAGAATCCGCTTAATTCTATGGAGACCGAGGAGAAAATTCCCACGGGGCAGGTTATATGAGAATCTTTACCCTTTACTCTTCCCTGTACCAGTTCTCCACAGGTGCCAGGGATCCTCACCTTTATCTTCATTCTTTCTCAAGACTTCGCTTGACTTTCCATTGATTTTAAGATCTCCAGGACAGCATGAGAATTTTTTACAAGAGCAGCATTAGCTCTTAGCTGGTGGTAGAGCCTGGTTGCTTCTCCTTTAGTGTAGTCTCTTTCCTCAATCGGTTCTTTTTCTACGATAATCAAATTTTCTGCCTGCTCTGCTGCCTTTAAATTCTTTATGTTTGCAAATCCGATGGGTATATTTGTTAATATCACATAATCTGCTTGCTTAATTAATTCAAGATTCTTCTCATAACTTTCCTCAGTTATATGGGAAAAAGGCTTTTCTTCAACAACATCTAGTTCTAAAGTCTTTGCAGTAATATAATCAGAATCTCCTATATTTATTACACCCAGACTGACATTATAACCATCGTCCACCAGCTGGTTCATTAATGAGACTGCGCTACCAGAACCTGCTACCATGTGGACTCTGCCTTTAGTTGCTTTAGTCATCCTTTTTCTTTGAGGATGAATAATCAATCTGCCTGAAATACCATCCTGTTTAACCGTAACTTTTATTCCATATACCTTCTCTATATTTTCTCGGGTAAGAACATCACCTGCTCTACCGGCTGCAAATATCCTGCCTTTGGAGAGCAGGATTAATCTGTCGCAATACTGCGAGGCGATATTGAGATCATGGAAAACAGCTATGACCACCATTTCCTCTTCTTTATTTAATCTCTTGATCAGGTCTAATATTTCTATCTGGTAGTTGATGTCCAGGTGGTCTGTTGGCTCATCAAGTAAAAGAGCTTTAGGCTCCTGAGCAAGAGCCCTGGCAATAATAACCCTTTGTTTTTCACCCCCACTTAAGGTATTAATAGGCCGCTCACGAAGGTGCCATGCATTGGTTAGCTCCATCGCTTTTTTGGCGATGATGAGATCTTTTGTGCCCTCCATTTCAAATCTATTCAGATGAGGAGTCCTGCCCATAAGAACAACTTCTAATGCTGTAAAGGCAAAACTAATCACAGATTCCTGGGGTACTACTGCTAAATTTTTAGCTATTTCAGCACTTTTTAGAGTGTAAACATCTCTTTCATTCAGAAGGACCACTCCTGTATGCGGCTTTAATACTTTACTGATACTCTTAAGCAAAGTTGATTTGCCGGAGGCATTTGGCCCTATAACTCCTATAAAGTCACCTCCGGTAGCTGAAAAATTAATATTCTCCAAAACATTTGTGGTCTCATAGCGGCAAGCAATATTGTTAATTCGAAGAGTGACTGATTGCATTATTATAATCTCCTAAAACATCGCTCTCTTTCTTGTTCGCAAAAGATATATAAAGAAGGGGGCACCAAAAAGTGCTGTGATTATGCCTACAGGTATTTCTGTAGGGGCAATGATTGTTCTTGCCAGAGTATCAGTCCAAACCAGGAAAATTCCTCCTACCAGGGCGGAGCTTGGCAAAAGGATTCTATGATCAGGCCCTACCAAAATTCTCATAACATGAGGTATTATCAAACCAACAAACCCAATTATTCCACTTACTGAGACAGCGGCAGCAGTAATCAAAGAAGTGGAAAGTATCATGATTTTCTTCAGGGTTTCTACCTCTATTCCCAGATGCTGGGCAGGCTCCTCGCCAAGGAGCATTACATTCAAATCTCTGGCAAAGATATAAATGACAGTTGTGCCTAGCAATATGAAAGGAAATGCCATCATAACATGATTCCAGTTGCGCCCCCAAAGTCCTCCCATTAACCAGAATACAATTCCGTGCAATTTCTCACCGGCTGTATACATCATAAGAGAGATAATGGCGGATAAGAAAAGAGTCATCGCTATTCCGGCAAGCAATAGCGTGTTAACGGGTAATTTTCCTCTAACAGAAGCAATGTTATAGACTAAGAAAATAGCAGCAGCAGCACCCATAAAAGCCATCAGAGGTATGGTGTACATGCCAAATATACTCAGTCCAAAAACTATAGTAGAAATTGCCCCCAGAGCAGCGCCAGATGAGATTCCTATTATATAGGGATCTGCCATGGGATTTTTGAATAACCCCTGCATGGTTGTTCCTGCAACGCCAAGAGCTGCCCCTACCAGCACTCCCAGGATGATCCTCGGCAGTCGAATCTGAAGAATTATGGTAGCTTCACCAATTGACCAGGAAGGAATAATTAGATTATTCACTAAAGGCAATCTAGTGATTAATATCTTAAAGACAACAAATGAAGATATATGTGCAGCACCAAGAGTTGTCGTCAGAACAACAGTTAATCCTAAGATTACTGTTAGGTAAGTTATAATTAACTTCCAATGGAAGATTTTTTTGAGGTAATTTTTATACAATCCCCACCTCCCGGCACTTCATTCTTTAAAAAGAGCTGGATGTATGAACCTGGCTATCTCTTCTAATGCATCTACTATTCTCGGCCCGGAACGAGAGATGATGTCTGCATTAATCGCATATACCCGATTATTCTTGACTGCATCCATGATTTGCCATCTTTCCCGACTTTTTACTCCTTCAACCGAGACGGCGATACTACCATGCCACAGAGAAATAATAATCACCTCTGGATTGCGCTCGATTAATATCTCTAAGTTATATACGGGATATTTTGTTACCGCATCGGAGGCAATGTTGACTCCTCCAGCTAAATGAATTAAGTGGTGAATGAATGTTCCTGGACCTGCTGTCATCAAAGGCTCATATTCAACCTCATAAAATACTCTTGGCCTTTGACTCTCTGGTAGATCCTTGATTTTATCAGTTACAGCCTTAATCCTTTGTTCCAGGTTAGTTGTCAACTCTCTAGCAGTTTCCAGTTGTCCGGCAGCCTTGCCCACCAATCTTATATTTTCGAATACATCCTCAATACTCCTGGCAGCCAAAGCTATCACCGTCAGGCCAAGTCTTCCCAATTCTTCAACAACAGCTTCCTGTATACCACCAGTAGCAAGAGCCAAATCTGGTTCCAAATCAACCACTTTTTCGATGTTAACCGTGGAAAAACCACCGATTTTTGTTTTATTTTGAACTTCTAATGGGTAATTACAATATTCTGAAACGGCAATGACTTTATCTCCCAACCCCAAGGCAAAAAGTATTTCTGTATTGCTCGGTGCCAATGAAACAATAGTCTC
>JAUVZN010000009.1 GCA_030602545.1 Candidatus Aerophobota bacterium | reverse complement strand
TCATATCTTTCCCAGGCGCTCGAGAATATCAATGACTTGGGCCCAACCCAGTCCTATTCTATAGTCCAGCAAGAAGACATTCTTTTGCTCATTAGCTAGCCTCATCACCCGCGCATCTTCTTCAGCTCCGTTTCTTACCACGAAATAGACTCCCACCTCGGATGAGATCTCTATATCTTCTATGGATTCTCCTATTCCCACCAGCTCTTCTGTTCTTAGTCCCCGAATCTCTTTATCCTTTTTTACAGCTGATCTCTTACCAGCGGAGGCAGGAAGAAGATGGTAACAGTGGGGGCGGGGGAAATCTGGCACCGGAGCAACCGGCCCATTATCCGCCAAACGCAAAGCCGCAAGACCGTGCTCTCTCAGAATTTGATTGGCTCTTTTTACCTCAATATTACCTATGAGTAGAGCACTATTCTGAGAAGTTTCTGAAAAGGGGGTGTGGTGCCTGATGTTCCCGGGAAATCCCTCAAATATCAAATCCAGGGCTCCGCTATTCTTTATCCAGTCAAAAGGCTGCTGCCCTTTCCTCAGATTCATGCCTTCGATGTTATGGATAACTTTACTTCCGAGATCATAGATGATCTCTGAGCCAAGTTCCGCTGCATAGTTTCGAAACCCGAGAATTCGCGCAATCGCCTTAAGCCGCTCCCTTGTTCTTCCGGAAACAATAAATACATCTACCCCGGCTTCAAGAACCTTGAGCAGTGCCCGAGCCATTTTCAAGGTTAGAGTGCCATCAGGATCAGTAAAGAGGGAGCCACCAGGCCCCACCAGAGTGCCGTCTACGTCAGTATATATAACTTTAACCATGGTGAGCCTTCGCTCTATTTCCTCTAGATTCTCAGCTCTCATTTTCGACCTCTTCAATGTTTGATAAGATTATATGCTTCATCATACTATGGCAAAGAAGGTTTTGGGTCAAATGCTAGCCCATCCACCTTCGAAGAAGTTGACTCCGGGCCAGAATGAGTTACAATAACTTTTATTGGTGAGGCCATGAGCAAGGATAGCATTATTATTAAAGGGGCCAGAGAGCATAACCTTAAGGGAATCGATGTAGAGATTCCCCGTAATAAACTGGTGGTGATTACTGGTCTGAGTGGTTCGGGTAAATCCTCTCTGGCTTTCGATACTCTCTATGCTGAAGGGCAGCGACGATATGTGGAGTCTTTGTCCAGCTATGCCCGCCAGTTCCTGGAGCAAATGTCCAAACCCCAGGTAGACTATATCGAAGGTCTTTCTCCCGCCATTTCCATTGAACAGCGAAAAGCCTCCGCCAATCCCAGGTCCACGGTGGCCACTCTTACAGAGATTTACGACTATCTTCGTTTGTTTTTCGCTCATATTGGCGAGCCTCACTGTTATAAGTGCGGAAGAAGGATCCGTTCCCAGACTATCGAGGATATTACTCATCAAATCATGCAGTTTTCTGGAGGCTCATCAATTCAAATTCTGTCCCCTGTTGTGCGGGGAAGAAAGGGTGAATATCGGGACTTGCTCGAGGGAATAGGAAGAGAGGGATATGTGAGGGTGAGAGTGGATGGCGAGATTCGCGAACTCAGCGAGGACATCTTTCTTGACAGGAACAAAAAGCACGACGTAGAGATAGTGGTGGATAGACTCAAGGTAAAAGAAGGTATAGAAACCAGATTGGCTGATTCCTTGGAAACGGCTACTAATCGATCGGAAGGGCTGGTTCTGGTTATCCAGAAAACCGAAGGTAAGGAGAAGGAGTTCATCTTCAGCCGGCATCTGGCCTGTCCTAAGTGTGGGGTGAGCTATGAGGAGATCTCTCCTCGCATGTTTTCTTTTAACAGTCCCTACGGTGCCTGCCCGGCCTGCAACGGGATAGGAACCAAACAGACTATTGATCCGGATCTGGTAGTCCCTAATAAAGATAAATCTCTAAGGCAGGGGGCTATCGTTCCCTGGGAGGAAGGGGTAGGATTTTACCGGTGGGCCAGAACTGCCTCTCGCTATTATTTCAGGCAGATTGCGGCAGTGGCCAAACATTACCACTTCTCTTTAGATGAACCCTTTGAGAAACTAGATCCCCGAATGCAGAACATTCTTCTTTATGGCTCTGATTTTGAAGAAGTTGAGTTCGTGGAGCGCCGGGGAGGGGATTTTTACAATTACCGGGCACCTTTTGAGGGAATCATCCCCAATCTGGAGAGGCGATTTAAGGAAAGCGATTCTGAATATGTCAAGGAAGAAATTCTCAAGTACATCAGGGAGACTCCCTGTCCAGACTGCCAGGGGGCACGCCTCCGCAAAGAAAGTCTGGCCATAACTATCAGAGGCAGATCCATCTATGATGTGGTTACCTTAAGCGTAAAAGAATCAGAGAGATTTTTCTCTCATCTTAAATTCTCCTCACGTGAGGAGCTCATTGCTGGTGAGATAGTCAAGGAAATAAAGAAAAGATTGGGATTCATGGTTAGTGTAGGGTTGGATTATCTTACCATGGATCGCAGGGTTGGTACCCTGTCTGGAGGAGAGGCCGAGCGCATAAGGTTAGCTACCCAGATAGGCTCTGGTCTGGTTGGTGTCATCTATATCCTGGATGAGCCTACCATTGGTCTGCATCAGAGAGATAATCAGAGGTTGTTGAATACTCTAAAGGATATGAGGGATTTGGGTAATACTGTCATCGTGGTAGAGCATGACCGATCCACCATTGAAGCAGCTGATTACATACTGGATCTCGGCCCAGGAGCAGGAGAGCATGGAGGAGAGATTGTGGTCAGTGGCTCCTTGAAGGATGTCATGGATTGTCCGGCCAGCCTAACCGGCAAATATCTTAAGGGAGAGCTCAAGATTCCTGTGCCTCAATCTAGACGAATTCCTATGGATAACCGATATCTTGCCGTTATAGGAGCCCAGGAGCACAACCTCAAAAACATCAATGTCAAGATTCCTCTGGGGACCTTTATCTGCGTTACGGGTGTTTCTGGATCAGGTAAAAGTACCCTGGTTGAGGAAATTATCTACCGTGCTCTGGCTGAGCATTTCTACAGGAGCAGGGTAAGGCCGGGAAAGTTTGATCGCCTGGAGGGGATAGAGTATATTGATAAAGTCATCGTTATTGATCAATCCCCTATTGGCCGAACTCCTCGTTCAAATCCAGCCACCTATACCGGAGTCTTTACTCCCGTAAGGCAGCTTTTCTCCCAGCTAGAAGAAGCCAGGATGAGAGGATATAGCCAGGGAAGGTTCAGTTTTAATGTGCGTCTGGGAAGGTGTCAGCAGTGCCGGGGAGAGGGAATGATCAAGATCGAAATGCAGTTTCTTCCCGATGTTTTTGTTCCCTGCGATGTATGCAAGGGAAAGCGATACAGCAAGGAAACTCTCCAGATAAAGTATAAAGGGAAAAACATCGCTGAGATCCTGGAGATGACAGTGGAGGAGGCTCTGGATTTTTTCCGCAGGATCCCCCAGATCAAGAGAAAACTGAAAACCCTCTATGATGTAGGCCTGGGGTACATCCACCTGGGCCAGCCTGCTCCGAATCTGTCCGGAGGAGAAGCCCAGAGGATCAAGCTCTCCAAGGAGCTTTCCAAGATAGGCACAGGAAAAACTCTCTACATCCTGGATGAACCCACCACCGGTCTTCATTTTGCCGATATCGAGAAACTTTTGATAGTTCTTAACCGGCTGGTTAGCAAGGGAAACACGGTGCTGGTCATTGAACATAATCCCGACGTGATCAAAGTAGCCGATTATATTATTGATTTAGGCCCGGAGGGAGGAGATGAAGGGGGAGAAGTGGTAGCCGCGGGTCCTCCAGAGGAAGTGGCCCGGAATCCTCGCTCCCATACAGGAAAGATTCTAAAGAAAGTATTATCTAGCTAAGAGATGTGCGCGTCAGAGGAGCTAAGAGGATGAACAAGAACGTGAACAAAGGGGTGAACAAGGAACTCCTCAAAGAATTGGTGGAGAAATACAAAAATGAGTCGGGCGCCTTAATTCCTATCCTGCAGGAGATTCAGGAGAGCTTTGGTTATCTGCCTGAAGAGACTCTAATTTTTGTGAGTGACGAAATGGACATACCTCTTGGTAGAATCTGGGGCGTGGTTACCTTTTACAGTCAGTTCTACCTCAGCCCCAGGGGCAGGAACATCATAAGGCTTTGCCGGGGAACAGCCTGTCACGTGAGGGGAGGAAAGAGGCTGCTAGAGAAAGTAGAGAGAGTTTTAGGCATCAAAAGGGGCGAGACAACTCCTGATTTTGAGTTTACCCTGGAAACAGTCAGGTGTCTGGGGACATGTTTTCTTGCTCCGGTGATAATGATCAACCATGATTACTTTGGTAGAGTGACCCCGGGCAAGGTAGAAAATATCCTGCAGCAGTATATTCCTTGAGGTTTTCTATATGGAAAAATTTAATTCTATAAAGACGTTAGAGGATTATAGAAGCCTCCTCACTAAGATGCACGATCCTGAAAGGATCCGGGTGAGAATATGTATGACTGGATGCCGGGCCTATGGAGCTGCTCAGATCAAAAAAGTTTTGGAAGAAGAGATCAAAAAGGAGGGCCTTGAGGGGAAGGTAGAGGTTATCTCCACTGGTTGTCAGGGTTTTTGTGCCCGGGCTCCGGTAATGGTTATTGATCCGGAGGATATCTTCTATCAGCAGGTATCAGTGGAGGATGTTTCGGAGATTGTCTCCGAGACCCTAAAAAAGAGAAAGGTCATAGAACACTTGCTTTATCAGGATTCTGTCAGCGGCCAAAGATTTGTTCACACTCATGATGTCCCATTTTTCAGAGAACAGACCAAAATGGTGCTCCGGAACTGTGGTCTCATTGATCCTACCAATATCTCCCACTATATGCGTCGGCGGGGATATGAAGCTTTGAGCAAGATACTCGCCTTGAGAAGACCTGGGAGGGTCATCGAAGAGATAAAAAGATCAGGCTTAAGAGGACGGGGAGGAGCAGGTTTTCCTACTGGACTCAAGTGGGAGTTTACTAGAGCTGGCCGGAAAGGCGCCAAATACATCATTTGCAATGCTGATGAAGGTGATCCCGGTGCTTTTATGGACAGGGCCTTATTGGAAGGCGATCCTCACTCGGTTCTGGAAGGGATGATTATCGGTGGTTATGCCATGGGGGCTGAAGAGGGTTATGTCTATGTGCGGGCAGAGTATCCCATAGCTGTGGAGCATCTAAAGATAGCTCTCAGGCAGGCAGAAAGCTCTGGTCTTTTGGGTGAGAATATCCTGGGGACGGATTTTTCCTTTCAGGTGAAGATAAAGCAAGGAGCGGGTGCCTTCGTCTGTGGTGAAGAAACTGCTCTCATTGCCTCTGTAGAGGGTGGAAGGGGGATGCCCCGACCCCGACCCCCCTTCCCTGCCCAGTCCGGTCTTTGGGAAAGACCTACCTGTATTAACAATGTGGAGACCCTGGCCAATATTCCTCTCATTATTCTTAGAGGAGCCGAGGAATATGCCCGGGTGGGGACAGAGAAAAGCAAAGGAACGAAGATTTTTGCTCTGGCTGGAAAGGTAAACAATACAGGTCTGGTAGAGGTGCCCATAGGAACCAGTTTGCGCAAAGTTGTCTTCGATATTGGAGGAGGAGTCCCTAGGGGCAGGAAATTCAAGGCTGTCCAGATAGGAGGACCCTCCGGGGGCTGTATACCGGAAAGACACCTGGATCTTCCCATCGATTACGAGTCATTAAAGCAGGTGGGAGCTATCATGGGGTCAGGTGGGATGATCGTCATGGATGATAACACCTGCATGGTGGATATTGCCCGTTTCTTTCTAGAGTTTGTTCAGGATGAATCATGCGGTAAATGCGTCCCCTGCCGGGTAGGCACCAAGAGAATGTTAGAGATATTGACCCGAATAACTCAAGGAGAGGGGCTAGGAGAAGATCTTAAGCTGCTGAAGGAGTTGGGAAGGATAGTCAAAGACACAGCCCTCTGTGGACTGGGCCAGACAGCCCCTAACCCGGTTCTCTCTACCCTTGAGTATTTCTACCATGAATACTTGGCCCACATAGAAGAGAAAAGGTGTCCGGCCTGTAGTTGTGAGGCGCTATTTATTTCTCCTTGCCAGCATGTATGTCCCCTGGGAATCGATATTCCAGGATATATAAACCTGGTGGCCCAGGAAAGGTTCGGGGATGCTCTGGCTGTAATCGAGAAGGAGAATCCCTTTCCGGCTATCTGCGGGCGAGTCTGCCATCATCCCTGTGAGCTCAAATGTCGCAGGGGTGAGCTGGATGAGGCAGTGGCTATCAATGCCATAAAGAGATTTGCTGCTGATTATGCCTTGAAGAGGAGGCGAGAAATAGCCCTCCCCCGCCTATCCAAAAAAGAGGAGAAGGTGGCTATAGTTGGATCAGGCCCTGCAGGACTCACCGCCGCCTATTACCTGGCTAGATGGGGCTACCAAGTGAGTATTTTTGAGTCCTTGCCGGTAGCTGGTGGTATGCTGGCGGTAGGTATTCCTGAGTATCGCCTGCCCAAAGAGATCTTGAAGAGGAATGTTCTGGATGTGGTTGAAAACCTTGGGGTCAAGATAAAAACCAATACCCATATAGGCAAGGATCTTTCCTTTGAAGAGCTACCTAAGCTGGGTTATCAGGCTATCTTTGTTGCTACGGGAGCGCATAAGAGCCGAAGGATAGATCTTTGCTCCAAGACGACCATGGGTATTTTCAGTGGTCTTAAGTATCTCAGGGAAGTTTGCCTGGGTAATAGCTTCGATCTGGGGGAAAAGACGGTGGTTATAGGAGGAGGTAATGTCGCTGTTGATGCGGCGAGAAGCTGTCTTCGGCAGGGTGTCAGGGAATCGGTCATTATCTATCGACGCTCCAGAGAGGAGATGCCGGCTATAGAGAGTGAAATAGAAGCAGCCGAAGAGGAAGGGGTAGAAATCCTTTACCTGGCTGCCCCGGTAAAGATCCTCACCAGGGACGGAAAAGTGAGAGGGATTCAGTGTCAACGCATGAAGCTGGACGATTATGATGAAAGTGGCCGGAGAAGGCCGGTCCCCATTGAAGGTTCTCTCTTTACCATGGATGCTGACTCCATAATAATGGCTATTGGTCAATCCCCTGACCTTTCTTTCCTTCCTTCATCCTTCCAGGTGAATGAGGAGGGTCCCCTCCAGGTGAATCTTCAGACTCTGGCTACTAATCGTCCTGGTGTATTTGGCGGAGGGGACGTGGTGCTGGGTCCAGCTACTGTGGCGGAAGCCATGGCTGCGGGCAAGAGAGTGGCTTTATCCATAGATAGGTATTTGAGAGGTCAGGCCTTAGAGAGACCCCCAACCGTGAAGAAGAAAACTTTCGAGGAGCTGGAGAGAGAAGAAGTCGAACCCTCAGAAGATCTCAGGACCCAGATGCCCACCCTACCTTTGGAAAAAAGAGTGAGGTGTTTTGGGCCGGTCGAGCTGGGTTTTAGTGAGCATATGGCGGTGAGAGAAGCTAAAAGATGTCTGAGGTGTGATTTGGAGCAGAAGAAAGAGCAAAGATGATGAGTGATGTTTCCCTGAGTATTGACGGCAAAAGAGTGAGCGTGCAAAAGGGAACCAATATCCTTGGGGCGGCGAAGTCTATAGGGGTAAATATACCTCACCTCTGCTTTGAGGAAAGACTCTCTCCTATCAGTGCTTGCCGCCTGTGCCTGGTAGAAGTAGAGGGAATGGAGAGCCTGGTGGCGGCGTGTTCCTATCCTGTAGCCGAAGGAATGATAGTGAAGACGAACAGCGCGAGGGTAAAGGAGGCAAGAAGGGTGGTTCTGGAGCTTATTCTTTCCGATCATCCTCTGGATTGTCTTACCTGTGAGAAGAGTGGCAGTTGCCAGCTGGAGAATTATGCTTACGAGCTAGAAATTCTCTCCTCTCGCTTCAAAGGAGAAAAGAGTCATTATCCTCTGGATAAGAGCAATCCCTTTATTGAAAGAGATCCTGATAAGTGCATTCTTTGTGGCCGATGTGTGGCTGTATGCGGTGAAGTGCAGATGTGTTTTGTTCTGGATTTTGCTCAAAGAGGGTTTAAAACCCGGATGTCTACCGGTCTGGATAGACTTCTTCCCAAAACTTCCTGCACTTTTTGTGGCTCGTGTATATCTGTGTGTCCGGTGGGAGCACTTACGGAAAAGGAAAGGCGGTTCAAAGGTCGAGAATGGGAGCTGGAGAAAGTTTCCACTATTTGCCCTTACTGTGGCTGTGGCTGCGCTATTACTCTGAATATTAAGAATGGCAGAATTGTTAAGATAACCTCAGATCCAGAAGGTTACGTCAATGAAGGGTGGCTTTGCTCCAAGGGAAAATTTGGTTTTGATTTCATCCACAGCCCCGATAGGTTGAAGTATCCTCTGGTCAAGAAGGGGGGTGAGCTGAAAGAGGTTAGCTGGGATGAAGCTTTAGGCTTTGTAGCTGAGAAACTCAAAAAGATTAAAGAAAAATACGGATCGGAGAGTATAGCTGGACTTTCCTCGGCCAAATGCAGTAATGAGGAGAATTACCTGTTTCAGAAATTCATGAGAGCCGTTTTAGGAACTAACAATGTGGATCACTGTGCTCGCCTGTGCCATGCCTCCACTGTAGCTGGGTTGGCTAGAGCTTTTGGAAGTGGGGCCATGACCAACTCTATGGCAGAGATAAAAAATGCTGATTGTATCCTGATTACCGGTTCCAACACTTCAGAAACTCACCCCATTATAGCTTTGAAGATTAAAGAGGCCCTCAGAAAAAATGGTGCAAGGCTCATTGTCGTTGATCCCCGAAAAATAGAGATGACCAAATTTAGCCATCTGTGGCTCAGGCAAAAACCAGGTACAGATGTAGCCCTGTTTAATGGAATGATGAATGTCATTATTTCTGAAGGGCTCCATGACAAAGAGTTTATTTTAAAGCGTACCCAGGGATTCGAAAAACTCAAGGAGATGCTGCACCAGTACACTCCAGATTATGTGGAAGGCATCAGTGGTGTTCCTGCCCACTCCATCATCTCTGCTGCCAGAATGTATTCAAAAGCAGATAGAGCTTCCATCATCTTTGCCATGGGTATTACCCAGCACACCACTGGTACGGATAATGTTCTCTCGCTGGCCAATCTGGCTATGCTCACCGGTAATGTAGGTAAGGAAAGCTCAGGTGTGAACCCCCTCAGGGGTCAGAACAATGTCCAGGGTGCCTGTGATATGGGAGCTCTGCCCAATGTCTATCCAGGGTATCAGTCGGTCAGCGAGGAGAGAATCCGGGAGAAGTTTGAGCAAATGTGGAGAGTAGATCTTCCTCAAAAGGTAGGCCTTACCGTGGTGGAGATGATCCATGCGGCTGAGGAAGGAAAACTGAAGGCTATGTACATTATGGGAGAGAACCCTTTTCTTTCCGATCCCAATAGCAATTTGACCAGGAGAGCTTTAGAGAAGCTTGATTTTCTGGTGGTGCAGGATATCTTTCCTACTGAGACCAGTGAGTATGCCGATGTCATCCTGCCGGCAGCCAGTTTTGCTGAAAAAGAGGGAACCTTTACCAATACCGAAAGACGAGTGCAAAGAGTGAGGCGAGCCCTGGAGGTGCCCGGGCAGGCTAAGGCAGACTGGGAAATCATCTCGGATTTAGCAGTGAGACTAGGATATCCCATGAAATACTCCTCTCCTGCCCGGATAATGGATGAAATTGCTTCTCTCACTCCCATATACGGAGGGATAACCTACGAGAGGCTGGATAAGCGGGGTCTTCAGTGGCCCTGCCCGAACAGGGATCATCCAGGCACAAAGTTTTTGCATCAGGGTAGATTTACTCGGGGGTTGGGTAAGTTTCATCCGACGCCTTACAGGGAAGCTGTGGAACTGCCCGATGAAGAGTATCCCTTCATTCTCTCTACAGGAAGGGTACTTTTCCACTGGCATACAGGTACTATGACCCGCAGGGTAAAGGGGCTGGAAGAGATCTATCCTCAAAATCTGGTAGAGATTCATCCCCTGGATGCCCAAAAACTCTCTCTTAAGGATGCTGATTTAGCCAGGGTGATTTCTCGCCGGGGCAAGGTGGTAATCAGGGTGAAAGTAACCGACATATCACCCCCTGGTGTCGTCTTTATGAGCTTTCATTTCAAGGAGGCGGCGGCAAACCTTCTTACCATAGATGCTCTTGATCCTGTGGCTAAGATTCCTGAGCTGAAAGTATGCGCCGTAAGAATAGAGAAATGCACAGTGTGAATATGATTATTCTCGCTAAGGGTGAGAGCGCGAGAATCCGGAAGGGAAAGGCATTCTTAAGAGTAGGGAAAGACAGAATCCTGGATGATATGTTAAGTAAGCTCAAGGGTCTCAAAGCCAGTGATGAGGAGATCATTCTGGTTACCAATTTCCCCTCCCTATACAAAAGCTACCATGTGAAGATAGCCAGGGATATCATTTCCAACCGAGGTCCGCTAGGGGCTATCTATACTGGTCTACTGGTATCCCGCGCCTTGTATAACTTTATTCTGGCCTGTGATATGCCATTTATATCCACTGATCTTATCCAGTATATGTGCCAGAAGGAAAAGGATTACCATATTCTGGTTCCCCACTACCAGAATTACTTTGAACCTCTCCATGCCATATACTCCCGCTCCATTCTTCCCCATATAAAAGAAAATCTGGATCAAGGTATCTTCAAGATTCAGTCCCTCTTTTCTCAGGTAAGAACCAGGTATATCCAGGAGGAAGAGCTGAACTTGTTTGGGAATTTGCGGTCCTTCTTCTTCAATGTTAATAAAGAGGCGGATCTACGAAGGGCCCGGGAAAAGCACCATAGAGATGGTGGTATAAATAGTCTTTTTCAGAAGAAACGAGGAGAAACTGTAAGAGTGACAGAGGCACGAATATGATCCATCTAGAGGAAGCACTCGGGATAATTCTATCTAAGGCAGAAACTCTTCCAGGGGAGAGGGTAGAAATTCCATCCAGTCTGGAAAGAGTTCTAGCCGAGGACGTCCATGCTGATTTTGATATCCCCGGGTTTGATCGCTCGGCTATGGACGGATATGCTGTTATGGCTAGGGATACTTCCTCCGCCAGATCCGATCGACCCCTCATCCTGGAAGTGATAGCCGATCTTCGGGCAGGATACAGAACCAAAAAGATTCTAAGGGAAGGAAAAGCGGTAAGGATTATGACGGGGGCGCTCCTACCTCAAGGGGCTGATGCCGTGGTGATGGTGGAAGATACCAAGGAGGAAGAGGACCGGGTCAGGATTTTCAGGAAGGTCAATCCAGGGGAAAATATCAGTTTTGCCGGGGAGGATGTAAAAAAAGGAGAGCTTGTCCTTAAAGAGGGGTCTCTTATTCGCCCAGCCGAGGTGGGTATGTTAGCCGCCTTGGGAAAAGAAAAGGTCATGGTGAGAAAAAGGCCAAGGGTGGCCATTATTTCCACCGGAGATGAGCTCATCAAGGTGGGGGATAGGCTAGAAGAAGGCCGAATTTATGATAGTAACAGCTTTGCTCTTTTCTCCCAGGTTATGAAGTGTGGTGGTATCCCCCAAAGGTTGGGCATTGCTCCAGACAAGAAAGAAGAGCTTATCTTAAAAATTCAAGAGGGGCTCTCTTTCAATGTTCTTCTTCTCTCCGGGGGAGTTTCTGTGGGTACCTATGATCTGGTGAAGGAGGCTGCGGAGGAAGCAGGGGTGAGGATACTTTTCTGGAAAGTGGCAGTGAAGCCAGGTAAACCTACTTTTTTTGGAATCAGGGATCATACCCTGGTTTTTGGTCTTCCCGGCTATCCTGTCTCCTCCATGCTCAATTTCGAGAATTTAGTCAAGCCTGCTATTTATGCGATGTTAGGGAGAAAGGAAAAAAGAATTCAGGTGGAGGCAGTTATGGAATCATCTGTCCGGAGCAAAGGAAGAAGAAGAAACTTCATCCGGGTGAAACTTGTGCGAGAGAAAGGAGAATATCGAGCACTTCCAGCTCCCTCTCAAAAATCAGGGGTCTTGAAGTCTATGGTCTTCGCTGATGGGTTTATTATAGTACCAGAAGAGATAGAGGAAATTAAGAAAGGAGAAAAGGTTCAGGTTCAACTTCTTGATTGAGCCAAGGTCCCCCTGCGCCTGGTGTTTTTGTCCAAAGATGCCAAAATTTGGCCAAAAGTTGGCAATAGCCAGTTTTCCTTTTATACAATGCTAGCTGACGTACTTTTGAATTTTTCACGTCTTTTATTAATTGTTTATTCGATTTTGCCAAAAGCTCTAACAGGAAAAGTCCCAAAATTTATCCCATCCTGTATGCACGAATACAGCTTTATTTTGCAAATCCAAAATAACCCCTTACTATTTCTGATCGTGCTGATGCTTCTTTTTCTGAAAAGTATCTGGTGGCCTCTTCTAAGATCTCAGCATTTGAGACCTTCAGTTCCTTTAGGAATCTCTTCATATCTATTCCTAAAATAATGTCTTTCACCTTCTCCATCATTTCTCCTCTAAAAGATTATTTTACGCCTATGGGGCAGACCTTCCTGCACTCTCGGCAACTCTCGATAATTTGCCCTTTTGGTAACTTCAGAAACATATAGGAGCGGCATACTCTCTGGTTTACCTGCTCTTGATCTGTAATTGCTTTCACAGGACAAGATTTAATGCAAATTATGCACTCTGAAGGGCATAGCTCATCCTCAACTAATGGATCGGGTTCCAAATCTAGATTCGTTACTATCGAAACCAGTTGGACTCTGTTTCCAAACTCAGGGGTGATGAGTAATGAGTTCTTGCCCAATCTACCCAATCCAGCAGCCTGAGCCGCATGCTTGTGGGATAGGTCACCTCTACCATGTAGTTTATCTGGATCCCAGTCGTAATAAGGCTCATCAGATGGCACAGCAATGGCTAATCCTCCTTGCTGTTCAATGTAAATGGCCATTTCATAGACAATGAGGTCAAGTTGATTATAGAGAATAGTCATCGTATGTTGATAAGAGGTCGCCGGTCCCGCCATAACTACACTATTGGGGAACCTTTTAGCGCAAACAATAACAGTTTTTGCGTCAGGTAGGATGTCCTCTGGTTTATGACCATCTGGGGCTCCGTCGAACCTACTAACAGAGGCTATTCCAACAAGGTCTGCACCTTTAGAAAGTACAAATTCTTTCATTTTGTCCTTAAGGTTCTCCACTCTTACACCTCCTAATTAAAAACCCTTTCATTTTATCAAGTTTTAAACGCCCACACCTCAAAATCTGCTCAAAAAAAACGAGCTTTTTGGGGAATTTCTCTAATTCACCTTCTTTTAAGATAGAAAAGGAGCAAGACAGCCAATCCAAGAGGAAGAATGCTGAGCTTAAGAGCCGAAGAAAGTCCTATCTTGTCCGCCATTAGACCCACTATTCCCGGGGCGGTGGCTCCCACCAGGATGGTGAGACAATGAATCGAGCCATAAATTTTCCCCCGAGTGTATATGGAGGTAAAATCAGCCAGATAAGCATTCTGAGGAGGGTAGATCCCGGCGTGACAAACCCCGAAGAGAACCAATAATATAGCTAAACTGACTAGCTTCCCCGACAAAGTGAGTAAGAAAATTATGGGAATTACTCCCACCGCTGCTGCGAGCATGACCAGAAGCGGTGCAAATAGGTCGCTAAGCCTGCCGCTTACCAAGGAGCCGATCATTCCTCCTCCAATAACAATTACCAAGAAGTAACTTGCTGTCTCCACAGAAAGTGCCTTTACATCTACCATAAAAGTAGGTAAGAAATTAATCACGCCAAAAAAGGTAAGGGTGATAGCCATATTGGCTGCAAAGAAAATCGCCAACGTGGAGAAATTGCCTCCTCCGGAATAAACAGCCTCAACTTCTTCTTTTTCAGGTGAGGGGTGCTTCTCACTAAAATGACGCAGACCTTGATGGAACAAAGGAAAGAAAACCAGGCCGGGTAGGGCCATCACTAGATATATTTGCCGCCAGCTCAAACCTCTTCCAGTCAGATACGATATGACTACTAGAGCAGCAGCCGTACCCACCCATCCCCAGAGAGTAAAGGTGCCAAGAACCGCTCCCCTCCTGCTGGAGAATATATCCATAAGCAGGGCAATCATGGAGGGATGAAAGGTGCTCACGCCAGCTCCCATCAGGGCAACCCCAAAGAATAGCTGCCAATAACCACTGGAGAGAGCGCAGAACACAAGCGCCAAGGAAACAAATACAAAACCGCCGCTGAGAATAATCCTTCTGCCAAAATGATCCCCCAGGTAACCGCTGACCAGGGAGCCGATAGCTGTCACCGCGGTAAAGGATGTAACCAAAAGGCCGGCCCGAACATAGCTGAGACTGAATTCCTGTTTGATAATAGGCAGAAGGACAGGGAGAATGAACCAGTACATATCGTTCAAGCCGTGAGCTATCCATGCTGTTCTCAGGAGATGGAGAGATGACCTTGCTTTTCCCATTCTACTTATCCTCAGTCAGTGAATTTCTAAAAGTTAAGATATTCTAGCAAAAATTGGCATATTCACAAAGGGAGATTTTACTGGTGATGTATCAGAAAGTAATTCTCTTCGTACTATCAGGAAAGTATTTGCATTTAGGAAACAATCCAAAGCTGCTACGTAGTGACGGAGGGGAGGACTCCCGAGATATTTCTAGTACAATAAATATAGAGAAGTAATTAAGGAGAAGTTAAGGCAAACTTACCTTGACAAATAGCGTGAGGTGTGGTATTAGTAAAGAGTGAGCTTGCAGGGGGGCAGGAAATCAGGGTAAGGTTTTGATTAACCATATGGCAAGGGGATCTTTCATGGGTAAAAGTAGCTAAATTTGAGAGGTGAAAAGGTGGACAAAGGATGGAACTAGCATTTAGATACCCCGAGATTCCCCCTGTCCACATTTCCGGCCAGAATCTTATAGGCATTTATGAGCCTCATACCTTCCCTTCCCAAAAAGATGAAAAAGATATCATTAGACAGAGTCTAGCTCACCCCATCGCTTCTCCCCAGATCAGGGAGATAGCCAGAGGGAAGAAGCGAGTTCTAATTCTAGTGGATGATTATACCCGAACAACTCCAGGAGATAAGATTCTTCCCCTCATTCTGGATGAACTCAAGGGAGCCGGAGTAAAAGATAAGGATATCTCCCTTCTTATTGCTCAGGGAACTCACCGAAGGATGACCCATGAGGAAAAAGAAAATAAAGTGGGCTCGGATATCCTGGGTCGGTTCGCCGTACTTGATCATGAATGGGAGGAAGACAAAGCCCTGGAGCATCTTGGAAGTACTCCCTCGGGAACAGAGATTTGGATCAACAGAATAGTTCTTGAGGCTGATCTTGTTGTTGGGCTTGGTCATATTGTTCCTCACCGAATCGCCGGGTTTAGTGGTGGAGGTAAGATCATTCAGCCGGGAGTGTGTGGAGAAAAGACTACAGGTCAAACTCACTGGTTGGCGACCTCCTACGATGGAAGAAAAATCCTGGGACAAGCAGAAAATCCTGTTAGAGGGGAAATAGATACCATAGCTACTAAGGCAGGTCTTGCCCTTATTGTCAATGCCATCCAGGATGCCGGGGGTAAAATAGTAGGAGTAGTGTCGGGAGATCCTGTAAAGGCTCATCGAGAAGGATGTAAGATAGCCAGGCAGGTTTACGGGGTTCCCGTGCCTCAAGCAGCAGACATAGTGATAGCCGATTCTTACCCCGCTGATGTAGATCTATGGCAGGGTTCGAAAGGGATATTTGCAGCTGAGATGGCGGTGAAGGATGGAGGGGTTATTATCCTGGTGAGTCCTTGTCCTGAAGGAGTAGCAGCTCATCATCCCTGGGTGGCCACCTCTAGATGCCTATCTTGTGAGGAGCTGGAACCTCTGGTGAAGAGGGGTGAGCTGGAGGATTTGACCGGGGCTGCCTTCCTGGCATATCTCGGAAATATTATGGGAAGAAGAACCAGGTGCATTTTGGTTGCTCCGGGAATTGACCGGCAGGTGGGGGAAAAGATGGGCTTTCTAGTAGCTGAAGCACCTCAAGAGGCACTGGATATGGCCCTCAAGCTCACCTGCGGGGAAGCGAAAGTTTTAGTTCTTAGGCATGGGGGAGAAATACTACCCCTTTTGGAGAGAGATTAAGGGATCAGAAATTGGTAAGGAGAGGGTGGAGCCCGGTTTTCATTGATTGTTTGATGAGAAGATAAGATGACTTCACGGGAAAGAATCCTAACTGCCTTAGATCATCGAGAACCTGATAGAGTTCCTCTTGAGGGGAAAATCACAACTTTCGTGCGGGATCATGAAAATATCTGTCGGATGTATGAAGCAGCATCGGATGTATGAAGCAGCAAGGGAATATGGAACTTATCCGGTGAATTTGGAGTAGGAAGCAAGATACTGTCCCTTCTGCTACCCACCTTTTTCTGAAATCTAGTCTGATTTGATATTCAAAGACTTTAGGAATAACAAGAGGGAGTTCTCAAGGCAAGGGGCCCCTTGAACATCTCGCCAAAATGTGATAGGTATGAAAGAGATTACACATCCGGGTTTTTAATTTTCGAAATCCGGGATGGGGGAGTTAAAGAGAGATAGAGCAGGGAGGAGAAAATGGATACCCAAATGGCTATTCAGATGGATAAGAAATATGTGATGCAGAGCTACCCCCGCATTCCCATAGTAATAGATAAAGGTGAGGGGGTAAGGGTCTGGGATAAAGAAGGAAGAGAATACCTTGATTTTATCTCTGGAATAGGGGTCAATGCTATAGGTCACTGTCATCCTGGAGTCCTAAGAGCACTCACCCATCAGGCGGGAAGACTTCTTCACTGTTCCAATCTATATTATATTGAACCCCAGGCCAACTTAGCCAGGGCCTTATGCGAGGTCTCTTTTGCTGATAAGGTTTTCTTCTCCAATTCAGGGGCGGAAGCCAATGAGGCAGCCATAAAGCTGGCTCGTCGGTGGGGTAGGGGCAGGCGATACGAGATCATCACTATGAAAGAATCCTTTCATGGAAGGACCCTGACCACCCTGAAGGCCACAGGTCAGACTAAGTACCAGAAAGGATTTGGGCCTTTCCCTCCAGGATTTAGCTATTCTCCCTTTAATAATCTGGAAAAACTGAAGGAGTCAATCTCAGAGAGGACCTGCGCTATCATGTTGGAACCCATCCAGGGAGAAGGTGGGATTTATGTGGCTTCGCAGGATTTTATGCAGGGAGTGTGGGAAATCTGCCAGGGGAAGAAGATTCTGTTGATGCTGGATGAGATTCAATGTGGTCTGGGCCGAACAGGAAAAATGTTTGCCTACCAGTATTATGGAATCGAACCTGACGTAATGACTCTGGCCAAACCCTTAGCAGGAGGACTTCCCATAGGGGCCACTCTGGCAAAGGAGGAGGTGGCCTCTCTTTTCAAGCCTGGCGATCATGCCTCCACCTTTGGAGGTAACCCTGTGGTCTCGTCCGCTGCCCTGGCCTTTTTAAAAGTAATGGAAAAGGAAAATCTGGTAAAGAAAGCTGAGGAGAGGGGAGAGTATTTTGAGAAGAGGCTCAAGGAGTTAAAAGCAAAATATTCTTTCATTAAGGAAATCCGGGGCAAGGGGCTGATGAGAGGGATGGAACTCAGTTTTGAAGGGAAGGAAGTTGTTGAGAAGTGTCGCTATCAAGGACTCCTTATCAACTGCACAGCAAAAAAGGTTCTTCGTTTTCTTCCCCCTCTCACGGTCAAAGAAGAAGAGATCGATCAGGCCATGGATGTTCTGCAAGGGGTATTTGAGGAATTGGGTCAGGGTGAGAAATGAGGAGAACTTCCGGGTATGTAATTGGTGTAGATCTGGGAGGAACAAACGTGCGCAGCATCCTCATGGATAGTAAAGGTCGAGTGTGGGGACGGGATAGTCGAGAGAGCCTGGCCGGCCAGGGAAAAGAGGCGACCATAGATCAAATTGTCCGGTCGGTAGGCGTAGTGCTAGAAGCGGCCAGGTCTGCTGGTATTTCCCGTCCATCACTATTGGGAGTGGGTATTGGATCTCCAGGTCCCCTCAATACTAAAGACGGGATAGTCTACATTGCTCCTAACCTACCTGGGTGGGAGAATGTTCCCCTGGTTCGGATTCTAAGGGATAAGATTCGGCTTCCCATTTTCTTAGAGAACGATGCCAATGCTGCTGCTCTGGGAGAATGGTGGATAGGAGCTGGCAGAGGTGTTGATGATCTCGTCCTTCTGACCTTAGGTACAGGAATAGGAGGAGGGATCATCATTGAGGGAGAAGTGCTTCATGGAGCCTCGGATACGGCCGCGGAGGTAGGACATATGATTGTCCGTGAGGGCGGTCTTCTCTGTAATTGTGGGGCCCGCGGCTGCCTTGAGGCCTATGTTTCAGCCACCGCCGTGGTAGCCAGAACCCGGGCCGCTATCGAGCAGGAAAGAAGAACTATTCTTAAGAGGTGGTTAGGAGGAAAACTGGATAATCTGAGCTCGGAACTCATTTTCCGGGCAGCAGGAGAAAAAGATGAGCTCAGCTCCCAGATTGTTGAGGAAACAGCCAGGTTCTTAGGGATTGGTATTGCCAATTTGGTTAATCTCCTTGACCCTAGCCTGGTTATTTTGGCAGGGGGAATGATTCAAGCGGGGGCTCTCATATTGGAACCGGTAAGAAAATATGCTACAGAATACAGCCTCAGAGCTTCTATCAGGGGGGTAAGGATAGTTCCGGCTAAACTGGAAGCTGATTCAGGAACCATTGGAGCAGCCGCTACCGTATTAAAAAGAAAAAGACTTTTGTAATGAGGGTTTAGATGAGGGCAGAGATAGTCTCGGTGGGGACAGAAATTCTCCTGGGAAATCTGGTGGATACCAATGCTGCCTTTATCGCTGAAAAAATGGCTTCTCTGGGAATCAGCATCTCTCGCATCAATGCTGTAGGAGACAGATGGCAGGATCTTTACCAGACCCTGGAAGAGACTTTGAGGAGGGTGGATCTAATCGTGATTACCGGTGGGCTGGGGCCTACAGAAGATGATATAACTAAAGAAGTTCTCTCTAGACTTATGGGGGAGAATCTGGTGCTGGATGAGGGCATTCTGGCTGGGATTAGACGAAGGTTCCGGGGCCACCGTATCCCGGAAAAGGCTGCCCGCAAGCAGGCTATGATTCCAGCTTCGGCAAAAAAGATACCCAACCCCGTGGGCACAGCGCCCGGGATTATCCTGGAGAAGGACGATAAAACCATTATCCTCTTGCCCGGAGTTCCCCGGGAGATGAGGAAGATGATGGAGGGGGAGCTCTATCCTTATCTTCTTTCCCGATTAGGAACGGAAGAGTTAATTAGCTCTAGAACCCTCAAAGTATGGGGAATGGGAGAGTCCCAGGTTAACGAGAAAATTGCCGATATTATGCTCCGGCAATCTAACCCTAAGGTTGGTCTTTTGGCCAAGAGGGGGGAAATTCACATTAGTATTACCGGACAATTTGCACCTGAGGTGGTGGGTGAGAAGATCAAAACCGTAGAGGACCAGATAAGAGGGCGACTGGGGAGCTCTATCTGGGGCGTGGATGAAGAAACTCTGGAGGGAATAGTCGCTAGGCTCTTGAAAAAGAGGGGTTTGAGGATTGCTGTGGCTGAGTCCTGCACCGGAGGATTGGTTTCCCATCGTTTGACCAATATCCCCGGTAGTTCCGATTATTTTACCTACGGAATCATTGGATACAGCAACCAGGCTAAATCCATATTCCTTGGAGTTCCCGCTTCTCTTATTAAGAGGAGGGGAGCGGTAAGCCCCGAGGTGGCAAAAAAGATGGCCCAGGGGGTAAGGAAAGCCGGCGAGGCTCATCTAGGGCTGGGTATCACCGGTATTGCCGGACCCTCTGGAGGGAGTCGGAATAAGCCCGTGGGGCTAGTCTATATCAGCCTCAGCTCTCCAGAGGGGGAGATCTGCGAGAGGTTCCTTTTCCCGGGAGGAAGGGAAGACATTAAGTGGAAAGCCTCCCAGGGAGCTTTAGATATGCTGAGGAAGTATCTGTAAGGAGAGCTACATGAAATCCATCAAAGCAAAAGAGGGAGAGATATTCGATATTGAACTGGATGAGGATCTCCTTAAAAGGAATGAAGAGTTGGCTCGGAAGAACAGAGATCTTCTCGATAAGAATAAAATCACAGCTGTCGATGTCATGGGGTCCATTGGCTCGGGCAAAACATCCCTCATCAAGAATCTTCTTTTCCGCCTGAGAACCAAATACCGAATTGGGGTTATTGCTGGCGATTTGACCACCACCATTGATGCCGAAAGAATCAAGGAGGAGGAGGTAGAGGTTATTCAGGTGAATACCGGCAAAGAATGTCATCTCGATGCTAATTTAATTAGAAGGGCTCTTAAGGAATTTGATTTGGGGAACCTGGATTTTCTCTTTATAGAGAATGTGGGGAATCTTATCTGTCCAGCAGAATTCCCCCTCGGGTCCCATAAAAGGATGGTGGTTGTCTCGGTGAGTGAGGGTCCCTGGATGGTCACCAAGCATCCCTATATCTTCTCTGAGGCTGATCTGGTAGTGATTAACAAGATAGACCTGGCCCAGGCTATGGGAGTCTCTGTGAAAAGCATAGGAGAGGATGTCCATCGGATTAGACCGGGGCTAAAAACAGTTCCTACCAATTGCTTAACCGGGGAAGGCATTGAGGAGATAATCAAGGTTTTATTCCTGGAATCTCCTAAAAATGCATGATCTTTCTATCTCCCAAGCCATAGCCAGGACTGTTCTAAAAGAAGCTAGAGATCAGAAGGCCAAGGAGATACTCTCCATCGAGATAGAAATAGGGGAACTCACCTTTCTTAACCCTGAGCAGGTAAGATTCTGGTTAAAAGAGATTTTTAAGGAAAGCATGGCGGAGAAGGCTGAGGTTCATATAAAGAAAGTTTATCCTCAGATAAAATGCCAGGACTGCCACTGGCGGGGAAGAATGAACATCAAGGATGATCCTCTCTATCATACCTATTTCTTCATTCCCAAATGTCCTAAGTGCGGATCGTCCTCGCTTAAGATAGAGAAGGGTAGGGAGTGTAAGGTGAGAAAAATTCGAGTACGCCTGTAGTAGACTCACCTATACTTCCTCGGCAAACTCCCCTCCGGAAATATCGCGGGAGAGAATCCCATAGTTTCTGCCAAAATCAACCGTTATGTTGACCAAATTAGGACAGTTTTTCCCCAGAATTTCTTTCTTTAGTCTGTAGGCAGCTCCCTTTTCCCCGGGTTCAAGGTAAAGATTCTGAAGATCCGTAGTTCGATTAACCGTTATTTTGATTTCCTCTCCGCACCTCTCGCATTTTACTACAAAGGGAATGATGTCACCTCTCCGAGCTGAAGGAGCTCTTTTTTCTTTCTTGGGGAAGAGCTTATCCCAGAATCCCATACTTCCCACCTCCTTCTTCAGGCTTCTTTTTCCCGTGACGCCCTTATCCGCATCTCTTTGTCCAGAGAAGCTAGAAATGCCAAAATAATCGGGCACCAAAGGTGATAAAGTTTGTGTCTATGTCTTTGAGAGAGAAGGTCTCTGATCCATAATATTCATAATAGGCATCCAGACTGAGGGATAGGGGTCCCAGACCTATTTCGCGCCCTACCTGGACAACATAGATAAAGTCGCTCCATTCCGGATCCTCTGAAACCCATTTTACGTATGTTTTCTCTATCCCGGCCCCACCGTAAAACCCGGTTCCTAAAATGTCGACCAGGAAAGAAATCTTGGGGGTTAGGCTGTAGGCTACATCTCCCACCCCTGGCCGATAATCAACATCGGCATCCAGAACAAGCCAGATCACTTTGAAGCGAAGACCTCCAAGAAAAGAGAGGCGACTTTGGTCAAAGTCAGTACCCTGGATATCCTTCAGGGGCACATGATAACGACTACCTATGCCCAAACCTACTCTTGCAAATGAGGACCCAGTCAGTCCCAAAACCAGAACCAGGACTATAAGAGCAATAAAAAGCTTTCTCACGCATCACCTCCCTCGGTCCCATTTCTGCCTCCGCTCGAGCAAGTCGGGCCTGCTCCCCCCTTTTTCCGGTGTCTCAGTTCATAGCAATCCACGGAAATTTTTGAAATTCCTGCACCTGAACATGTCCCAATCTCCTTACGCGTCTCCCGGAGGCCCTTTGCCCTGTGAGATGGGTCTTTCTGATAGACTTATATACCAGATTTCCGGTGCATGTCAAAGTAGTCAAGAAAATCTTCTTTTGACATCTTCCGCCCCTTTGGGTAATATAAGACAGCTGGTGCCAGTAGATGGATCAGCACTCGGAGGAACCCTTTGAAAATAGGCTTTGTTCAGTTTCGACCAGTTCTTGCTGAGAAAGAAAAAAATAGAGAAAGAATTGTAAGCTACCTTATAGAGGCTCGGAAAAGAGGGGTCCATCTCCTGGTTTTTCCCGAACTTGCCCTAAGTGGCTATTTTATGACGCACCTTGAGCTGAGCGAGCTCGCTGAAAATGTTCCTGGAGAAACCACTGGGGAAATTTCCAGAGTGTGTGAAGACATTGCAGCAGTGGTGTCTTTGCCAGAAAAAGAGGGAGAAAAATATTTTATTACCTCTGTTCTACTGAGAGATGGCAGGATTGTGGGAAAGTATAGAAAAAGCCATCTCTTTGAGGGAGAAAAACTCCTCTTTAGTCCCGGCAGTACTGGATATGAGGTATTTAGTCTACCCGAGGCAAAAGTGGGTCTTCTTATTTGTTATGATTGGTGGTTTCCAGAAACCTCAAGAACTCTGGCTTTGAAAGGAGCAGAAATTCTGTGCTATTCTGCCTGTTTTATCAAGCCCTACGCTGTTAGAGCCATTGCTACGCGGGCTGTAGAAAACAGAGTTTTTGTCATTCTATCCAGCAGGGTAGGTAGAGAAAGAGGGGTAACTTTTCAGGGTCAGAGCCAGATCGTTAGCCCGAACATGGAAATACTGGCAAGCGCTGGTGAAAAAGAGGAGACAATGAAAGTAATTGACATTGATCCGAAAGAGGCAAAGAATAAGAAAGTAATAGAGCTCTCGGACCTCTTTAAGGATAGAAGAGAAGAGCTATACTTGAAGTAGAGCTAGGTTTGAGGAAATCTCTCCAATCGCTCTCCCAGGAGACGTAAACACTCGCTTGACGGCCTTCCCACAGCCACGCGTGTCCGCAACGCGTTATACGCAATGATTCTCTAAAATCGTCAAAAAATTAGCGATTTTCTTGATTTAAGGCAAGGTGGCATAGATAAATTTTTGAAAAGAGCGAGCCGTGCCCGGAGCCGGGACGAGCGTGGTGCCGAAGGGGGGAGTTGAACCCCCAAGGGGATAACCCCACAGCATCCTGAATGCTGCGTGTTTACCAATTTCACCACTTCGGCATCTCTGGATTTGTCTACTGGCAAGGATTCTGGAAGTTCAAATTTTTCCTCTTCGCTCATCTTTTCTTTATAGTGTCCCTCCGGTTACCTAAAGTAAATCAATAAACTCTTCTATAGTTAAGTTTGCTTGTCTGATGATTGAACGTAAGGTTTTAGGAGCCAGGTCTCGCTTATGATA
>JAUVZN010000066.1 GCA_030602545.1 Candidatus Aerophobota bacterium | reverse complement strand
CTGGACTAATAAAACCACTGAACCAGACAACAATCTCATCAATTTCCTATCCAGTATACTGAACTCAATAGTCGATAATATTATCTTCCATGGTGCTTTTGTCGGCACATTGTGGTTTTCTGAAACTGATACAAAGGGTCTCTCTCTTTTCATTAACTCTTTGCACCTTTTCCGATATTTTAACCACAAGATAGGCCTCCCTTTGTGAGGCAAAGAGTTCGTAGATTTGCTCATAGTCTTAGGTAAGTCAGAGAAGTTCTTTTTAGAAAGAATAATCGATTATACGCCCTCAAAATTCCCGGTGGGAGTTGATGTCTTCCCCTATACCAGGCAAGAACTCAAAAATATGATTAAAGAGAGAAATTTCTTCATAAAAGCAGCACTGGAGCAAGGAAGGTCTCTTTAATTTTCGGCTGCGTATCCCACTTTTTTGAGGTTTTGCCCAGTATTCGTACAGAAGACGACAAAAGTAGATATTTTATTAAAACTTTATTCCCAAAGAGATCCTATGGGTATTACCCAAATCACCGTAAGGGACATAGGCGTAATCGATACTGGTTTTGCCCATCTTAAGGCCTATTCCTGCTGTTATCCCCTTCCTAATATCCTGGTTCGTTTTATACCCTACTCTTAAGGCTAATACATTTCTCAGCCACCACTCAGCGCCAAGGCAGTAGTATATTTCATTATCCTGAGGCTTGGCTACATCTACAGCCAGAGTTAAAGCTTTGAACTTGGAAGCTGCTCCTACTTTGAAAGTTAAAGGTAAGGGATCACTTCCTAATTTACTGCCTATGTTTTGGGCTACTACGCCTAAAGTAAATTGCTCACTTACGGGATAAAGAAGACCAATATTTGCCAAAAAGGTATTTTTCTTATCCTCTGTTATAACGTCTTGCAGCCAGCCTAGTGTGAGACCCCAGGAAGATTTTTTGAGCTTCCTGGCGTAACCAATAAAGATATGAGTATCTGAGGCGGTAAAGTCTCCTGTGGGATTACCATACTCATCTCTGCCTTCCAATTTTCCCATATTCACATAGTTTATACCCAACCCCCATGTTCCTCTTGATGAAGGAAAAGTTAGACTTAGGTATCCCTGCTTTATCTCCTCAAACCAACTATTGTAAGTTGCCGAGATTTCTTTTGTCTTTAACTGGGTTAAGCCAGCTGGATTCCAATATAGAGAGGTTTCATCTGAAGCTACAGCAGTAAAGGCTTCTCCCATGGCGACTGCTCTTGCCCCTACACCAATTTTTAAAAAGCTTGCCGTTGTTGTTCCCGGACCATTTGCATAACAAATAAGATCAGAAGCTGGGATTAAAATTCCTATTATCAGTGCACTCCATAATGTTTTTCTCATTAGTTAATCTCCTCTAAAATATTTTCAAAACTCTTACTTTATAATAACTATCTTTCCTGTTTTCTTTCCCATAGCACTGGAAACAAAGTAAATATAGATACCTCTGGTTACTCCCTCTCCATTGTCATTCCTGCAGTCCCAAGTAACTATCTTTGATCCTCCTTCTATATTTGCCTCACTTTCTCCTAAGGTTCTTATTAAATTACCTCCAAGGTCGTAAATATAGATTTTTACATCAGAGGTTAAAGGAAGGTTGGCTATGGTAACTATCTGCCCTTGATTTGGATAACAGGGATTGGGATAGATAATTATAGGTAAGGATACAGAAGTGGTAAAAGAGGCACTGCTATTTGCCCAGTCACTGCCTGCTGAATTTGTGGCATAGCATCTATAATAGTACGTGGTATTGGGACTTAAGTTACTTATGTCCTTGTAAAATGTCCCTGTTCCCCTAGCTCCTAAATTCTCAACCTGATCCCAATTCCCTGGAGTCATACCACCATCATTGTCTCCCCAATAAATATGGACTGTAGTAACTGCTCCACCAGTAGAGGTTACTTCGCCATTTAACCGGGCAGCTGACGTAGTAACACTTGAGGCACCAGTAGAATTGGTAACAGTGGGGGCAGCAGCAGAATGGGCAGCTTGCGGCAAGAATGCAACCCCCAGCATGCTCACCAGAGCCAACGCCACCGCCACATTTATCACTTTATGCCATCTTCGGCTAGGCATATTCGCCTGCCCATTCTCTCTGATCATTTCTGTACGACAATTCAGATTTATCATAACGCCATAGTCAGAAAGGATCGCGAGATGACGTAATATTTCCCTTAACTTTCCGTGTTAAACCATTTGATGAGGTAACCGAATTAGAGGTTGTTGAATCATATAATTGTGTGTTGAAGAAGAAAACACAAGTAATGATGAAAATGCGCCCTAAATAGTGGATTCTTTAATCTGGCAAAACCAAAAAGTTTTATGCTATGAAATTTTCCTAAGAAATAGGTCAACTAAAGTGCACTCGAACCTTACTATTACTTGAACAGGGAAAGTTGTATTTTACTTGAGTTTTTCTTGGGGAAATATATTCCAGAAAGGGTATTCTTATATCGATTTCTCCATTATCAATTTTGGCCAGATGTAAAGTTAGGTTGTGGTTTGAGCAAATGATACAGACTTTCCAAGCATCCAGAAACTCACCCGTTCTTGTAGCAAATCCTATTCCCTGATCTTACTTTCCTTTGTATCATCAGCGTAGATTTCCGCTCCGATGATATTCCGGTCGGTTGGGTTATAGATCACCCTGCCTCAAAAACGCCCAGATATTAAGGCAGAGGTCATCTCCCCCGGTTCGAAGGGTTCTCAATGGCAAAGACCACAGCTCACCAAGGCACTGCCGCAGCTACTAATGACCCTCGGAGATCAGTACAATCTGATTCTTGTTGACCGCCAAGAAATCTTTTTCATACAAAATCGCGTCGTCAGTTAGCGAAAATACCTGGATGTCTGTAAGAACAAGAAATCCTTTCCGGGTTTCGTTGAGCAAATCAGAAAGTCGCAGGTCATAACGGACAAAGACTTTTCCTGAAATTCTATATTTCGTAGTCTCCACGGTCACTCTAATCCTTTCTCCCTTTATGAGGTTTTTATCTGGCTTGTAGAGTGTATATCTCCCTCCCGAAGACAATGGGGGTACAATTGAGTTGTGTTCTTCCGCTTCTTCTAGAGCCTTTTTAATACTTGACTTTAGCTCCTCAGGAGAAAATGGCTTATTAAGATAGTTGGCGGCTCCTTTCCTCATTGCTGCTACTGCGGTGGTTACTGAACCACATCCAGTATAATTAATGACGGAAATTTGAGGCTTTCTTTTCTTGATATTCTCTAAGACCTCAATTCCATCCATTTTGGGCATTCTAAGATCAACCAGAGCCAGATCGAAGCTCTCCTCGTCTATTGCTTTTATGGCCTCAGGACCATCTTTCACTCCTTTGACTATATAGCCTTCTCTTCTCAGAACATCTGAGAACACGGTTCTTACATTGGCCTCATCGTCTACAATAAGGATTCGTTGGTGCTTTTTTTCCATTGGCTACCTCCTTAGCTATTATTTGTTGTTTAAACGGGCAATTTCTGTGCCATTTTTCCAGGATGAGCGAATCAGGGCTAAAGAAGGCTTTCTCATCTTTTGAGTCTTAAAGGTAGGCTCCTCTCAAAGTGAAATGTCCGTGTCTTGCGCCAATGTATTATCCAGATAGGGAGGACTTTCGGAAGGTTTTCTATCCTATTTGGGCATGTTCAATTTCCGAATCTGGCGACGTATTTTGAACACAACCAACTTTTTAGGGCGGTACTTCCACTGCGTTAGACATGTTACGTTTAAATGTCAAGCCCTAAAGCTCCAGTTTCAGGAAAAAGTCCAGATCTCTCTGACAGATGGCTGATCTTGGTTGTCGCGAAACTTTAGTCCATATCTATAGGTACCTGATCTTGTTTTTCCCTCCAATCTTTACCACAAAAGTGGTCATTTCAGACTTGCCGAGAAAACATTAACCACCCAACTTGACTTTTTATTCTTTTATTCTATACTTTATTCAAATAATGTATGGAGGAGACTATGAATAGGAAAAAAGAGATAGGTAGGCTGATTTGCTATAGAATCAGGGAAAGGCTAGCTCCTGGGAAAAGAACAAGGTTCAGTCAGAAGCTCTACGGCTATAAGGATAGATCCTTTTATGGGCATCATGAGTATCTAAGGGAAGGGATTCTAGGTAAAATTCCTCATATTATCCCGGTAAGAGCGGCTATTATCACCAGAAAGGAGTACGCAAAAGATGTGGAAAGATTTTTGAGAAAATATGCCAGGGTTCGTTGCTGGAATATCATCCTTACCGAGAGGGACTTTAAAGTAATGGATGTGAGGGCTAAAGATAAAGGGTAGCTTTGGTAAATCTTGCAGAAGCTATGGAGGCTTCATTTTCCGAGAGAAGCTCTTGCTGTGAATCTATTAGTGAAAGATTAAAATGAGAAGACTTTCCACTCTAGGGCGAGATCAAAGAAGGCTTACAGTAGGCATCTTATCCAGCTTTCTTTCCTGCACTCATCAGAAGATCGATCTTCGCACTCGCCAAAGCGTGAAGAAGTTCATCCTAAGTATATCTTTGAAGGGAACTCTTCGCTTAAAAGATCTTAGCCAGACTTTTGCCTCGGCTAAGAAAGATTCCATCAGAAACTGTATCAATCGATTCAGTTATCTTTTGAATGAAGCTAAATTCTGTGAAGATGAACTTTTTGGAGATGCTGCAGAGAAAGCCCTAAGAAAATTCAAAAAAAGATCCAAAAAGATAAAGCTTTTCCTTGGAAGGCCTCTCATCTTAGCTGATCCCACCTATTACTACAAAAGGAGCGGAGGAAGAATGAGGGGAATGCAATACATTTCTTACGTAAAACCACCTCAGAAGAAGGGAAAACCAAAGAAGGGGTATACGGATATCTTTACGGCTATAGCTTTGAAGAAGAGAAAAGCCTTTCCGTTAAAAAGAAAACTTTCCCTTCCTAAGGAGGAGGACTTCTTAAGCCAGAATAAGGTCTTTGAGGAAGTGGTGGAGGAGTCGATAAGAATCCTGAGAAAGGTATGGGACCTTGAGCCCATAATAGTAGGGGATTGAGGTCTTGGGCATAAAAGAGTCCTCATGAAATACAAAAATGAGGAGAAGGATTTTGTCTTCAGGACGGTAAAGGTTAATGCACTCTACAAAGGAGATGAGGATTTAAAGAATAAGGATAAGGAAGGAAGCATCCTTGAAATTGCTGGGGACATTCCTTCTTCAGGGAAGATGATCTGGAAGGAGAAGAAAGGAAGGAAAGAGATTCAGATACAAGGAGAACTCAAAGCTTTCCCCGCCGAGATTACCTACTACGGGAAGATAAAAGCTACCTTGAATTGGGTAGTCGTCTTTCCTCTGGATAGGAGGTATGATCCTTTAATTTTGGCTACCACCCTTCCCATAGATAAGTTTTTGAAGATAAAGCAGATAGTGAGAATATATGAGGCACGCTGGGGTATAGAGACCATGTTTGAATATCTAAAAAGGGGGTGGGGACTGGATAAGTTCATGACCAGAACCAAGAAGGCCATCAATAGAGCTTTAACTTTCTGTACTTTAGCCTTCATGTCCTTAATGCTCATTTGGTGCATACAAAACAGGCAAAACCAACGGTTTATTCTCTCTGCCAGAGCCCTTATACTTCACCTCTCTGTTTTGAGAAAGGAGCTAACCGTGGGAAAGTTAAAGGAGGCTATAGAGATAGATTTTCGGGTTTGTCCCTGGAAGTGGGCTTTTCTTCTTTGAAAGTAACCTTTTTTAGAAGCTCGTTTGAGAGATTAGGAATAGAGCCAAGATTGAGGGAGCTCCATTGGTAAGTTTTGCCCCAAACTAACCTAAATCAAATCCTTGCAAGGAGACCGATGAGAACCTAACGCAAGCAGAACGATATTTTGGTAAAATTGGGCAAAAGGTCTCCGGCTCAGTACCCTTTTTGCTCCCTTTTGTCCATTTTTTGGGAGGATATTGAACTGCCATTTAGAGTTTTCCTGAAACTGGAGGAGTCTTCATCAATTTAAACTTTCCCAGACTGTTCATCTTAATGAGCCAGGTAGCTAGCATGGCTAAGGTTATAAGATGGACTACGGTAATGGACCAGACCTGAACCGTGCTAAAAGCAAGGGGGGTAAAAATAATCAAAGAAACAAGGCCCAGTTCAATTACCCCATTACAAAAGCGTATGGACAAAGCCTCAGGCATGGCTAAAGAATCCGGTAAAGAACCTAACTTTTCTTTAGGCGAAATTGTGGTCACTTAAAATATACCTTCCTTTGGTGAAGGGTTCAGACCTATGTTGTATCCAGCAATTTCTCTGCCAATTCTCATAGTAATAAAAAAACCACCCAGGAAGACCACTTCTGGGTGGTTAAGGATGATTAGCCGCGGTGGCTAACTGCAGCTATTTCGATGTAGAGAAACCTACTCTATGTTCAATATCCGACAATCTAGTTTTACAGAAG
>JAUVZN010000014.1 GCA_030602545.1 Candidatus Aerophobota bacterium | reverse complement strand
CATTTCTGGAGGATAACCCAAAAGATGAGCCAGGGAGGTTACCTCAAGATTCTTAATCCCACAGGGATGAATAAGCCTGAAGGGAGACGTAGCTGAATTTACATTGAAGGCAAACCCATGATAGGTTACTCTGAACTGTTTTATGGCCACCCCGATGGAGGCAATCTTTTTCTCTCCTACCCATACCCCTGGATACTGGAATCTGCGTTTTGCTTTCACCTCGAAATCTTTGAGAGTCAGAATTATTACCTCTTCTATTTTCCTCAGATATTCAGAGACATTCCGACAGTGATCTCTTAGATTCAGAATAGGATAACCCACCAGTTGACCAGGTCCGTGATAGGTAACATCGCCACCTCGATCCGTTGAGATGACTTCTATTTTTTCTTTTGTCAATATCTCTTTAGAAACTAAAATATTCTCAGCTCCCCTCCTGCGACCTAGCGTAAGAACCGGTGGATGCTCCAGTAGAATTAAACAATCAGGAACCAAGTCCCTTAGTCTTAACTTTGCCAGCCAATTTTGCAGCTCATAAGCTTCTCTGTAAGGAACAAGACCCTTATCCAGAATCCAGCAGATTCTGTCTTTACTCATAGTTTTGCTCCTGATTGACAGCAAAGGTTCTTTGATAATGCATCTAGGAATGAATGGCTTTGTCGTGCACTGTCCGGGCAGCTTCACACAAAACTTCAGAAAGGGTTGGATGGGCATGGATGCTCTGAGCAATATCTATGGTGGTCAGTCCTTGACTTATAGCCAGCGCACCTTCATGAATGAGGTCAGAGGCATGAGGACCTAAAATGTGCACACCCAGGACTCGGAAGGTTTTTTCTTCAGCAATTATCATCACCAGTCCTTCCGCTTCTCCCATGATTTGAGCTTTTCCCGAGAAGGCGAAATTGAACCGGCCTACTTTTACTTCATAACCAGCCCTGTTGGCTCCTTCTCTATCCAGACCTACGTAAGCGATCTCAGGAGTAGTAAAAATACAATTAGGAACAGCTTGATAATCCAGGAAAGCCCGATTGCCGAGACAGTTCTCCACCGCCACAATCCCCTGGGCAGAAGCTACATGAGCCAGTTGCACCTTGCCAGTGACATCGCCAATGGCATAGATTCCCGCGACATTTGTCTCCATTTGTTTGTTGACCAGAATTTCCCTTCTTTCCATCTCGACCCCTAGATCTTCCAGTCCTATACCCTCGGAGTTCAGGTGCCTTCCAATGCAGACTAGAACCTTCTCTGCCGTAAGTTCACCTCCATCCTCCGTAAAAACACTCACTCGACCCTCCTGGGTGACAACTCTTTTTATCTTTCTTCCCAGGAGGAGTTTTATCCCTCTTTTTTTCAAAATCATCTCCAGCTGGATGGTGATTCGGGCTTCCACATTAGAGAGGGTACCCAGAAGTTTAGGCAGAATATCAATAATACTCACCTCACATCCCATCTCCGAGAAAATACCGGCAAATTCACAGCCAATTACTCCACCACCCACAATGATGAGATTTTTAGGAACATCTTCAATTTCCAGAGCTTCATTTGAGGTTAATACATTCTTGCCATCCACAGGGAAAAGAGGAATCTTTGCAGGCTCAGAGCCAGTAGCCATGATAACTTTGGAACCTTCCACCTCACTTAGCTTTTCCCCATTCTGGCTTATTTCTACTAGATGGGAACTCAAAAGCTTACCACTGCCCTCTACCAGCTCGATTCCGTTCTTCTGCAAAAGATGTCTAATTCCCTGAACTTGACGGGAAACGATTTCTTTTTTTCTCTGCATCATCTGAGGAAGATTAAAAGAGACCCCCTTGGTCCTGATCCCGAACTCATTAGATCTTCTAATCTTTCCCAAAAGTTCTGCAGAAGCAATGAGGGCCTTGGTGGGAATACATCCCCGATTCAAGCAGGTACCTCCAACCTCTTCTCTTTCCACCAAACATACCTTTGCCCCCATATGAGCGGCTTTAAGAGCAGCTACATAACCCCCTGGCCCAGCCCCCATAATGACAAGATCATACCTGGCCATAGCTATTTCTCCGTTCTACTCCTTTTCCAGAATCTTTTTTAGTCGAGATACCAACACTTTGGGCTCTATCGGCTTTTCAAGATAATCCTCTGCTTCAAGCTCCAGACCCTCACCTATAGAGTAGGAAGTCCGAGAAAGCTTTTGCTTAAGAGCCGTTAACATCACCACGGGAATCCTGTTGTATTCAATATTGCTCTTGAGTTCTTTGCATACTTCAAATCCTGACTTTTTGGGCATCATAATGTCAAGAAGGATTAAATCAGGCTGCTCCTCTTTTATTCTTTCCAGACATTCTTTCCCACTGGAAGCTGTGACTACCTCAAAATCGCTTTTCTCCAGCACCATTCTTGCCCCCTCTACAAAATCCGGGTCATCATCCACAAGAAGAATTTTTTTCTCTGCTTTCATTTTTTTTCCTTCCGGCCTCTGGCCAGGATTTTCTTTACCCGATGAATCAAATCATCAGGCTCGATGGGCTTCTCAATATAATCGTCCACGTCCATGGAAAGACCTGTTTCCAATTCATAGCGTCTATCCCCGGCTTCTTTCTTCACCGCGGTCAGAATTAGGATAGGGATGCGAGGATAGCTGTGATATCCTCTTAGCTCCTTTATTACTTCAAATCCATCCTTTTTGGGCATCAAAAGATCCAGAATAATAAGGTCCGGTGTCTCTTTTTTAACCCGCTCCAGACATTCTTCTCCATCAGAAGCGAAGGCCAGCCCATAGGGTTGAGTTTCCAGGACAATTTTTACTGCTTCCCGGATATCAGGATCATCGTCCGCGACTAAAATGTTAGCTAACTTTTGCATATCTTCCTCCGTATTATACTGCTGGTCGCGGGGCGAGACCCGCCTTATCCACAATTATCCGAACAACTGTTTCCCAGGCAATGGCCATAATGTGTATCCCGTGCAGACCTGGAATTTCCTTTAACTCGTCGATTATTTCCAGACAGATATTAATGCCTTCTTGCCGAGGGTCTTTAGCATTCTCCATCCTGGTTACTATCTCCTCAGGGACACTGACCCCAGAAACGTAGTCTCTCATATAGCGTACCATGCCGGCGGATTTTATGGGTATTATTCCCGCCAGTATATGTACCTTTCTATCCAATCCCTGGTCGGTGATAGTTTTCATCCAATCCTTAAATTTTTTCACATCAAAGACTCCCTGGGTCTGGACAAAATCGCAACCCGCCCTAATTTTCTTGGCCAGCCGAATTACTCTAAACTCATAAGGATCGGCGTAGGGATTCTCCACAGCCCCAATATATAATTTTGGTTCAATGGTCAGATCGTCCCCCTCCAAGAGTTTTTTTTCATCCCGCATTTTCTTAAGAACCTGGATTAAATGGATAGCATCGATGTCATAAACATTTTTGGCCTGGGGGTGATTACCAAATTTTTGATGGTCACCGGATAGACAAAGAACATTCTTTATCCCCAGGGCAGCAGCGCCCAGAATGTCAGATTGAATGGCCAACCGGTTTCTATCCCTACAAACCACCTGGATAACAGGTTCTAGGTTAAGCTGGTTAAGAATAACTCCGCAGGCAATGCTGGACATTCGGGCAATGGCCGTTTGATTGTCAGTAATATTAATGGCATCTGCACAGTCTCTTAATAGACTACCCTTTTTCTTAACCACTTCGGCATCTGCCCCTTTAGGAGGACCAAGCTCAGCAGTCACAGCAAATTGTCCAGATTCCAAAACTCTTTCTAAATTGCTTCCTGCTTTCATTTTTCTTTTCTCCCTATGGTTAGTCTTCTCAGTCCTCCATCTCGGGATTTAGACCAATCCTTCGGGGGAATGATCTCCTCCAATAGATGGAGTTTATCCTGTTTTTCTAATTGATCGATAATTAGCTGCCAGCCGCATTCAATCTCAGGGTCAATCTCGCACTTTCCGTCTTCGGCACCTCCGCAGGGGCCATTAAGCAAGCTTTTCGAGCAACGAGTAATGGGGCATATCCCCCCAGTTTTGTCCAGGATACATTCCCCACAAAGCTGACATCGCTCCTCATAATTGCCAAAGCGAATTATCTCACCCAGAAAAAGAGTATCACATCCTGGATACACCTTCTTGTCCATAGATTCGCCGACCGCCTGGACTCCATTACCACAGGCCAGAACCAGGATGGAATCAGCCTGATCCAGCTTCTCCTTGTTCTCCCGAAAATATTTCTTGTTGTTTAGAATGTGGCAGGCTGGATCCAGAATAACCCAACCAGACACTACCTTTCCTTTATCTTGCAGTTTCTTTTCTATTTTCTTTGCTTCCTCTTCTCCCCCGGTCTTGCAGGTGGTAGCGCAGAGAGTACAGCCGGCAATAAACACCCTGGGTGAGGATTCCAAAAATTTCAGTATTTCCTCAAATGGCTTCTGCTTTGTTATTATCATATCTTATCTCCTTCTTTGGGTCGAGATCGAGCGAGAAGTTTTTTCACGCGATCCACTAGATCTTGAGGTTGAATGGGTTTATCTGCATAATCATCAGCAGGTAAAGATCTTATCTTGTGTTCAGGGAAGAGTTTAGCATTCACTTTCTCGGCCACCGCCGTAAGAACTAATATGGGAATATCAGTATATCGTGGGTGGCCTTTCAGCTCCCGGCAAATAACGTCTCCATCTCCTTTGGGAAGAAGCAAGTCCAGAATAATTAGATCAGGACTCTCTTTTTTTACTTTCTCTAGTCCTTCCTCTCCATCAAAAGCAGAGATGACCCTGTAGGATTCCATTTTCAAAATTATCTTTAATGCTTCTACCACATCAGGATCATCATCAATGACAAGGATTTTTGCCTCTGGGCTCATCTCATCATCTACCTCTCAATAAGGAAATTAGTTAGGTCTCTTTTAGTTTTTTAAGGATGGTAAATACAAAATTATTGCCCCGTTTCATTTTATCTTTGTCTTCCTGACCAGCCGTCTCCTCCCATAACCGCTTCCCTGCTAGAAAATAGCATGGCTCTACCCAAATTTTTCCGCCGTGCTTTTCAATAAGTTCCCTGGCCACATCAAGCCCTATTCCAGAACCATTTTTTCGAGTTGTCACATATCTTTTGAAAATAACCTCTCTATCCTCCTTGGGAATAGGCTCACTAACAGTAGCTACGCTGAAATAATGATATCTGTCACCCTTGTCATTGTAGCCAATAAATATCTCAGTACCCTCTGCCCCATATCTTATGGCATTGGTTAATAAGTTATTGTAGATAACTTCTACATAGTCGGCATCGCAAATAACCTCCAGATCTTTTGGAACATCACAGATAAATCTCATCCCCTTTTTAAATGTGTATTCCTTCTGAAAATCCAAAACTCTTCCCAAAACATCCCTGTAGAAATTTACTTTCCTTGGGGTTATCTCAAGCTCTCCGGCCTTTATTTTTGAGTAAATCAAGAAGTTCTCCACCGTCTTTAGTCCATGTTGACTCCGGGATGTGATTCTGTCCAACAAGACCTTCCTTTTTTCAGGAGATAGATCCATTTGTCTTACAATGGTAGCGAGCTGATGAATAGTAGCTAGAGGCGTCTTTAGTTCATGGGAGGCGAATGCAGTAAGCCTATCCGAGAGCTCAACTAGCTTATATAGTTGGGTGTTATCTTGAAGGACTTCCACCACGTAACCCAGCTTGCCCCGGGGTCCGGCTAGAGGAAAAGAATAGACATCCAGATATTTTTCTTCCCCCCCTCTTTTGATTATCTTCAGACCTTTGGAGTTCTTTTTTGTCCTCAGAGTCCTTATCACCGCACAAGCTTCTTCTGTGCAGGGTTTATTATGACCAAAACTGATTTCATAGCATTTTTTCCCTACTATATTATCCTCAGGCTTTTCTTGAATCTCCCGATACTCTCTATTCGCCCAAATGATATTAAAGTTTGGATCAAGAACAACAATAGCCATACCCATAGCATTAAGTATTTCCATTCCAAATCGCTCTCCCAGGATCTGTTCCAATTTGTTAGCCGGGCCATTATTTTGACCCATTTCTCTTACCTTCTATCCTATTTTCAAGATATTCAAGGGGACACTTCTCCTTGAATATCTTGATTTTTGGAAATCTTGCCCTCTTATAAAGAACTTACATTTTAAGTAACGAATTTTTCCCTGTTTTCAATAGTATAACTGGGGGAAAGCTGTTTGTCAACGAAAGGAAAAAAAGGTATTTAAATCACCCAACCCAAAGCGAACTATAGATTGACAAAGGTCTTCTCTTTGCTACTCTAGTTTGGATTAATTATTCCAGAGAGTTCTCATTTATGCCTTCAAAAACCCTTGAAAAGCTAAGAAGGGATGCCCGGAAGATTTTCATGGCCGGGGTAGAAAGAGTTGAGCCAGCTAGAGCTGTGAAAAGCTTCGTCCACTTAGAAGACGATACTCTTACCGTAAACATGAAAGAATATGATCTAAACCAAATCCAGAATATTTATGTTGTTGGTGCGGGAAAAGCTGCTGCACCTATGGCTTTGGCTGTGGAGCAGATTCTTGGAGATCGAATCAATGAGGCTCTCATCAATACCAAGTATGGACACGGACTCCCTTTGAATAGGATTAAGCTAAAAGAAGCAGGTCATCCCCTACCTGATAAAGCAGGCATGCGGGGAGCAGAAGCTATTCTGTTCCTTATTGAAAAGGCTAAAGATGGGGATCTGATCATTTGCCTCATTTCGGGAGGGGGATCAGCTCTTCTTCCTCTTCCAGTCGAAGGTATTTCTCTGGAAGAAAAACAAGAGACTACCTCTCTTCTCCTGGGGTGCGGGGCAACTATTCAAGAAATCAACGCTATCCGAAAACATATCTCTCGCATCAAGGGAGGAAGACTAGCCGAGGCTTCCTGGCCAGCTCAACTAGTGACCCTCATTCTTTCTGATGTGGTGGGTGATCCTCTGGATGTAATCGCTTCGGGACCTACTGTCCCCGATGAAAGTACATTTGAAGATTGCCTGGCTATAGTAAAAAAATACAAACTGGAGTCCAAAGTTTCACCTTCTATCAGGAATTACCTTCATGAAGGAGCGGCTGGCAGGAAAGAAGATACTCCCAAACCGGGGAATATTTGTTTCACCAGAACCCAAAATGTTGTTATAGGCAGCAATATTCAGGCCATAAGGGCCTCAGCTTCAGAGGCTCGCCAGCTTGGCTACCACCCCTTAATTCTTTCCTCTCTTATTGAAGGAGAAACTCGTGAGGTAGCTAAAGTCCACGCAGCCGTAGCCAAGGAGGTAATTAGAACCGGCAATCCCATCACCAGACCTGCCTGTCTTATCTCGGGGGGAGAGACTACAGTTACCCTGAGGGGGGAAGGTAAAGGGGGTCGGAACCAGGAATTTGTTCTGGCCGCCGCTATGGAAATGAAGGATCTGGAGGCCTCAGTTATCCTCAGCGGAGGAACAGACGGTACCGACGGCCCCACTGACGCTGCTGGAGCTCTCGCTGATGGAAATACCGTCCGGCGATCCTGGATGAAAGGAATGGATCCCGTAGCCTACCTGAATAGAAACGATTCCTACAACTTCTTTTTCAAACTAGGGGATCTTTTAATAACGGGTCCCACCAAAACCAATGTTATGGATCTACGAATCATAATCCTGGGTTAACCGTTGACAAACGGCTTTCCCCGGCTATACTATATTCAAAAGCATCAGAATTTAAAAGATTCTAGTGGTCAAAAAAGAAGAGAAAATCCTCCTGGGGAATTCAGGAAAGATCATGGAAGATAGTAAATACATACTGGGATTGGATTTAGGTTCAATAAGCGTCAATGTTATTCTCATTGATAGAAGGGGTGAGATTGTTTATGAAGAACCCTACACCCGACATAATGGGGACCCTCTCAACAAGACCCGGAAAATTGTTAAGAAGATAGCCAAGAAATATCCCATTAAATACCTGGCGGTTACCGGTTCTAATGGGGAAAGATTGAGCGAGATCTGGGATGTTTCTTACACGGAGGAAGTGATTGCTCAGGCAAAGGGAATTTATCACCTGCACCCTGAGGTCAAAACCCTTATAGACATTGGAGGAACCGATGCTAAATTCGTGGAAATTAACCGGGAGGGAGGAGTAAAAGACTTCGGAATGAACTCTAGCTGCGCTTCAGGAACGGGATCTTTCCTGGATCAACAGGCTAAAAGGTTAGAACTCGACATTGAAGGAGAATTTTCCCGCATCGCCCTTAAATCCAAAAATCCTGCTCGCCTGGCTGGCAGATGCGCCGTCTTTGCCAAATCAGATATGATTCACCTTCAGCAAAAGGCAACCCCCAATGAAGACATCACTATGGGACTATGTGAAGCTCTGGCCAGGAGCTACAAGAGCAATATTGCCCGCGGTAAAGACCTAAAGGGCCCCATTTCATTCCAGGGAGGAGTAGCGGCTAATCAAGCCATCCTGGCAGCCTTTAAGAAAGTTCTAAAAAGAGAGGGCATAAAGGTTTCCCTGCATTATTTTTCTCTGGGAGCCCTGGGGGCAGCATTATCTTTAATGGAGAGAAAAGAGAGGGAGCCCTTCGACCCAGAATGTCTGGCTAAAGAATTTCCTCCTCCTCAGGAAAAAGAGAGCTTGCCAAGACTCATCTCCGATGAGCACAAAAACATTCCCTCGGAGCCGGAAAAATACCCGGAGTTAAAAGAAGGAGAGCCCATAGATGTTTATCTGGGGATTGATATTGGTTCGGTGAGTACCAATGTGGCAGTAATAGATAAGAGAAAGAATCTTCTGGCTAAAAGTTATCTTCCCACGGCGGGAAAACCTATTAAAGCTGTTCAAGAGGGACTCAAAGAGGTCAGGAAAAAACTCGCCGGCAAGGCTAAGATAAGAGGAGCAGGAACCACCGGCTCTGGTCGATATATGATTGGCTCTTTTGTTGGTGCCGATGTCATTAAGAATGAAATTACCACTCAGGCCAAGGGTGCCCTAAATGTAGATACCAATGTGGACACTATCTTTGAGATAGGTGGTCAGGATTCCAAATTTGTCTCCCTTGAGAAGGGAGTGATAATTGATTTTACTATGAATAAAGTCTGTGCTGCGGGAACAGGATCCTTCCTGGAGGAACAGGCTGAAGAGCTCAAAATAAACATCAAAAAGCAGTTCGAAAAGGTTGCCTTTTCCAGCTCATCACCCGCTGATCTGGGAGATAGGTGTACCGTATTTATGGAATCGGCTCTGTTCGAGCGTCTACAAAGAGGAGTTTCTATCCCGGACCTGGTGGCAGGACTCGCCTATTCTGTGGTCTATAATTATCTTAACAAGGTGGTAGAAAACAGAAAAATTGGGGAGAATATCTTCTTCCAGGGGGGAACAGCCTGTAACAGATCTGTAGTAGCGGCTTTCAGAGAAATCCTGGGAAAAAAGATCACTGTGCCTCCCCATAATGAGGTCCTGGGGGCCGTTGGAGCCGCCATTGTAGCTATGGAGGAAACGAAGGGAGAAACCAAATTCAAGGGGTTTGGATTAAGTGAAGTGGGCTACCGAATGGAATCCTTGGAGTGTCAGGACTGTTCCAATCATTGTAAGGTGAATCAGGTATGGGTGGGGGAAGAAAAGAAGCCCCTCACTTACGGGGATAGATGTGACAAATACAGTGGAAAGGAAGGAAGACGCAAAAAGATTGGGCTCCCCAATCTGTTTAAGGAAAGGGGAAAACTCTTGTTTTCTGCCAAGAAAATCAAAGGGGGCAGAAAGATCGGGATTCCCAGGGCTCTACACACCTACGAGCTCTCACCTTTATGGGAAGGTTTCTTTAGTGAGCTCGGATATGAGGTGGTTATTTCTGATCCCACCAACGATGAAATTATCCACCGCGGCGTAGAGATGATGGTAGCTGAAACCTGTTTCCCCATAAAGGTCACTCAGGGGCATGTGTTAAACCTTCTGGAGAAAAATGTGGATTACATTTTCCTTCCCAGTATCATAGATTTTGAGGAGAGTGATCCCCAACTGAAAAGAACTTATAACTGCCCCTGGTCTCAAGCTCTTCCCTATTTTGTCAACTCAGCTATAGACAGGAAGGCTTATTCTACTCAGTTTCTTGAGCCGGCAATCTCTTTAAGAGAAGGCGTGGAAAAAGCTCTCCAGGCTCTCGGAGATCGCCTGGGTGAGAACCCGGCTAGGGTAAGAAATGCAGTAAAGGCAGCCAGGGAAGCCCAATTCAGATTTTACCAGCACCTAAAGGCAAAAGGCAGCGAGATAATGAGAAGGCTTGGCGGGAGGAAGGCATTTGTATTAATATCCCGTCCTTACAATGGCTGCGATCCCGGGCTCAATTTAGACATCGCAGAGAAGATGAGAGAGCTAGGAATGCTGGCTATTCCCATGGATTTTCTCGAGCCGGATCCTTCTCTAATTTCAGCGGAATACCCCCATATGTACTGGGGTTATGGACAAAAGATCCTGGCTGCCGCGAAGAGAATTAAAGAAACAGACAATCTCTATCCTATCTATATCACCAATTTTGCCTGTGGTCCGGATTCTTTTGTTTCTAAATATTTTGCCGAGGAAATGGACCGACCTACCCTGGAACTTCAGATAGATGAACATAGTGCCGAAGCAGGAATTATCACCAGGCTGGAGGCTTTTCTTGATAGCATCCAGAACAAAAAACTGCTCAGAGAAACAAAAGTAGAAAAAGTGCCCCAGCCCATCCGCTTATCTAAAGAAAGAGTAATCTACATCCCTTATATGGATGATCATTCTTACGCTTTGAAAGCTACCTTCGAAGCTATGGGACAAGAAGCTGAGGTTATGGAGATAAGCGATCTGGAGTCTCTTCGTCAGGGTCAAGGCTACACCACAGGCAGGGAATGCTATCCCTGCATCCTGACCACAGGAGATATACTTAAGGTAATCCAAAAATCGGACTTTCCGGAAAAAAGATTGGCTTTCTTCATGGGCACGGCTCAGGGGCCGTGCCGCTTCGGACAATACCGCAGTTTCCACCAACAGCTGTTAAGAAAGCTAGGCTATGCAGATATCCCCATCATTTCCCTTGACGCAGAGAACAGTTACGGGGGATACGGAACTCAATTTGTCAAACTGGTCTGGAGTGGAATTGCCAGCATAGATATACTGCGTAAAGTCCAAAGACTCATAAGACCTGATGAGGTCAATAAAGGTGAAACGAATAAAGTCTATGAGAAATATCGGGATGAGATTCTTAAGATACTGAAGTCCGGGAGAAAGCTCACTCCTGTAATGAAGGAAGCCGCGGCGGCCTTTGGTAAAATAAAGAGGAGAAGGACCGATAAGCCAATCGTTACCGTGGTGGGAGAGATATATGTACGACACAATCCGTACAGTAATAGGTTTATTATTGAAGAATTGGAAAAGCTAGGACTAAAAGTGGAGCTGGCTTCTATGAGAGAGTGGTTTATGTATACCAATGAAATGCACAGGGAGACCAGCCTGAGGGAGAGAAATTTCAAGGACTTTATCAAAAACAGACTGAGAAATTTTTTTCAAGAACACATAGAAAAAAGGCTACAATCTCCTTTTAAGCCACTCCTCTGTGGATTTGAAGAACCTGAAATAGAGGAAATTCTCGAGCTGGGAGAAAAATACTTACCCCGATCCATAAGAGGTGAGGCTATATTGACCATCGGGAAAACACTCCACGCCATCAAAAGGGATAGAGATGGGGTAGTTAATCTCATGCCTTTTACTTGCATGCCCGGGAACATCACCTGGGCTATATCCACTCAGATAGAAAAAGATTACCCTGAGTTTCCCATGCTCTCTCTTTCTTATGATGGATCTTATCAAGCCAATTACCTGAATAAGATAAGAACTTTCGTTTCTCAAGTACGAGGCTATCACCAATCAAGGAGGGGAATCAAGACAGAGAGCCTCCCAAAATAGAAAGGTGCGCTGGTAAAAGGAAAGACAGGTGAGGGTACTTATTCTGTACGGTGGAGAGGGCGGAAGAATCGGGGCGATGACAAAGGTTATCTCTTCTATCATTCGATCTCGTGGACACGAGGTGGATGAAGCCCGGGTGGAAAGCTCCCGCAGGATAATCTCTCTTTTCATCTACGATGTGGTTTATGTAGGTAGCCAGGTTGTGGGTATGTGGGGTGGGAAATTTTCATCCACCCTGGCCTCTTATTTAAGAGATTGCAGTGGACTTGAGCGTAAGAAAGCGGTGGTATTCGTCACACCAAAGCTATTCGGAACAGGTAAAGCCATAAAGAAGATTATGAATCTCCTGGAAGAGAAGGGAGGTATTGTAGTTGACTTTGCGAGCCTTCGAAAGCCATCCGAGGCTGAAGATTTGGCCAAAAAAATCTCCCATCTTGAATAAAGAGCACTCTATTTCCACTGTTCCTTGTTTAGGCCAAAACGATAGCACTCTACTCAAATAGATCTCACCTGGGTAGACAACCTCAAAATCAATACAATGACGACTTAATGCGCGGTGCTTGACAATTTGTTGAAATAATTTAAGATACTAGAGGAAATTCAAAATAATAAAAAATATGATGGAAAAATCAAATAAAAAAATAAAGCCAGAAGAGGAGAGGAAATATAATCAATATGTTGGTATGCGGATAAGAGAATTAAGAAAACAGCAGGATAGAACCATCGAAGAGGTAGCAAAGGAGGCTAAGGTAAGTCCAGGTCTTATTAGTCTTATTGAAAGAGGAAAAGTTAACCCTTCAATAAATGCATTGTGGGCTATTTCACGCACTTTAAAAGTTCCCATAGGGACCTTTTTTGGTTCCGAATATAGTGAAAGCCCTGTTGTTAGAGGTACCGAGAGGAGACTCATAAAAACGGGGAAAGGTATAGAATTTTATCTGTTGTGCCCTGATTTAACAAGAAAACTTGAAGTTCTGTACAAAGTATTTAACCCGGGTGCGAGCACTGGTACCAAATCATATACCCACAAGGGTGAAGAATTTGGAACAGTACTAAGTGGTAAAATTGAGGTAACTCTGGATAATAGAAAATATGTTCTGAACAAAGGAGACAGTATTTATTTCTCTTCAACTACTCCCCATAAAGTAGAGAATATCGGTAAAAGAAAAGCTGTTACTATCTGGGTTGTAACTCCTCCCTCATTCTAAATAAAGGAATATTTATGATAACAAAACCCATTGCTATTGAAGATGTGCGGGTTCTTTTGCCCGGTATACCTGCCCGAACCACCCGAGGATTTCTGGGTTATTGCACCATCTCTCTGCTTCCTTTTAAGAAAGGGTGGCTACTTTTCGACACTGGACATTATGGAGACAGATACCTCTTGTTGGAGGCTCTGGAAAATTTGAAGATCACTCCACAGGACGTTACCTGTGTAGTTCTCAGCCACCTCCACTATGACCACTGTCTGAATCTTACGCTCTTTCCGCGGGCCACCTTTGTGTTAGCGTCCAGAGAATTGCAGTATGCTCGGGAAGTAATGGCAAAACAACGAATCGATTATTCTATACCCGATATGTTGGATTCTTTGCTGCAAAATCGGGAAATTCAGGCTTTTGACTCTGAGCTGAAACTGGGCTCAGGAATAAAGGTATTTGAAACACCGGGTCACACCCCAGGATCTGTAGCCCTACAGATTAAGAAAACTCGGGACATAGTGCTTTGTGGAGATGCTATAAAAAATGCCTGGGAATTTGTGCTTGGTGAGCCGGATATGGTTTACGGTTCTCCTCTGGCCGCCCGAAAGAGTATCCAGAGAATCAGGAACATGGGAGAAATTCTGGTTCCTGGTCACGATCGACCCTTTCGTCAGAAAGAAAGAGAGATAGAATTTATAGGGGGAACGAGTTGGTCGATTTCAGCTGATTTGTACCCTCGTGAAAAGGGATCCGAAATTTTCAGGCTCGGTTATGAGCGGCGTTCAGGAGATCCCGTTGAATCAACCGAAAAAGACTATTAATTAGCAAGAGGGTAAACCTGAAAAAAAGGCAGGAGGGAGGTGAAAAGAGAGGCAAGCCGCGTCAGCTTAGGAATGGAGGTTACCTGAAGAGAAGTGTAAGGTTATTGATCTTTCTCTTTGGGAACTTCCTGGGGAATTAAACTATTTCTTACAAGGGAGGTAGAGATGAAGGTAAGAGGAAAATTTACCCTGATATGGGTAACAGTGTTAATGGTTCTCCTTTTAGCAGCTAATCTGTATGCAGCTGAATATACCATCCGCGTTGCTAACAATGTTGCGGCTGACCACGCCTGGGGTAAGGGAATGGAGCTTTTCAAAGATTACCTGGAGGATGTGAGTAACGGAAGGATCGCTGTGGAAGTATATCACGCTGGTGTTCTGGGGAAAACGCGAGAAACTATCGAAATGCTCAGGATAGGAACCTTAGAGGTAGCCCTGTGCGGAACAGCCTACGTCCAGTCCTACGTGCCTGAAATGGGAATCACCCTCCTTCCCTATCTCTGGAAGGATCGTGATACTCTGTTCGAGATTATAGATGGACCTCTCGGTGATTATCTTAACAAAAGACTGGACGAATCAGGCTTGCATGTATTAGGATACCTCGACAATGGCTTCCGTCATATAACTACCCGCGCAAAACCTGTCAGGTCACTTAAGGACTTGAAAGGCTTGAAGATTCGGTGCCTGCCTACGCCTGTTCATATTGCGTTCTTTAAAGCACTGGGTGCTGCCCCTACGCCCATAGACTGGGTTGAACTCTACGATGCTCTACGGATGGGAGTTGTCGATGCCCAGGAAAATCCGCCAGCAATGGTTCACACCGCTAGATTTTACGAAGTCCAAAAGTACTACTCCCTGAGCAGCCATGTAAACGAGCCTGGAATGTTCATTATGAGTAAAATGTTCTATGGTAAACTACCTGCAGAGCTTAAGCTAGCTGTAGATATAGCTGCTAGAAAAGCCACTTTGTGGGAAAGAGGGGAATGTTATAAGGATAATCAGAAGATGCTCAAAGAATTAGAAAAAGCCGGGATGGAGATTAGTAAGGTTCCCGAAGAAACAATAGATGAATTCCGTCGGATTGCTCATGAAAAAGTTTACCCCGAGGTAGCTGATAAGTTCGGGCCAATAGGCAAGGAGCTGGTTGACCTGTTCAGATGGGCAAACAAATAAGTCTTTGAAACAAGGGTAAGCTTCCCAGTTTCTCACGAGTATTTACCGGGAAGCTTACCCTCATCATTTGTGGGTGGAGAAAGAAAGTGTTCTATCGCTATTTAAAAAAATTAGTCGAAGTTGCGGTTATTTTTTCCTCGGCAGCTATGACTTTTATGCTCATCATTCAGGTGTTTCTCCGATATGTGCTCAGAACTAGCATTCCCTTCTCCGAGGAGTTAGCCCGCTATCTAATGATCTGGGTGGTCTTTCTGGCCGCAGGCCTGGCGTTAAAAGAAGATGCTCATATCAACATTAAAGTTTTAGTTGATAGGCTTCGAGGACGAACACGTTTATGGTTGAACTTAGTGGCCCAGATACTCCTACTTGCTTTTCTTGTGTTATTGATGATAGAGACCATTGCCGTCCTCCCATATCAGAGGGCGCAGATTATTCTCTCTATGGGGATATCTATTTTCTGGTTCTACCTGGCCATTCCTGTGGGATGTTCTATTATGATTCTCTTTTTACTTCCCAAGATGCATGAGAAAGTAAAAAAAATTTCAGGCAAAATCAACTATGAGGAGACGGATGAGACGGTTTCTACGAAAGGAGGAAGGTCGTGATTCTTTTAGCAATAGTCTTTGCTACAACCGTCCTTCTGGGTGTTCCTGTTGCATTTTGCCTTGGGCTTACTGGTGTTGTGTTCATCTTGGTCACAGGCAAAGCTTCATTGATGACTATTCCTACTTTAATGTTCGGAGGCATTGATTCTTTTTGCCTTATGGCTATTCCCTTGTTCATCATGGCAGGATTTCTGATTCAGCACTCAGGGGTTCTCTCCAAGCTGGTGGAGCTTGCCAATGCTCTTGTGGGGCACCTTCGGGGAGGATTAGCCCATGTCAATATTGTTGCAAGTATGTTTTTTGCCGGAGTATCAGGCGTAGCTTTAGCTGATACAGCAGCTATTGGCTCCATGCTCATACCTCCCATGATTAAAGAAGGATATGATAGAAAGTTCACTGCTGTGGTAACAGCTTCTTCCTCCGTGGTGGGACCAATTATCCCACCCAGTGTGGCTATGATTATTTACGCCTATGTAGCCGGAGGGAAAGTCTCAGTTGCTGGCCTGTTTTTATCTGGAGTACTCCCCGGCATAATTCTCGGCTTAGGTATGATAGCTCTGGCATACATTTTCTCCGTCCGTCGAGGTTATCCCATCAGCGGAGAAAAATTTAGCTTTCTTAATGTCCTGAGGAAAGCAAAAAGTGGCATACTGGGTCTCATGGTTCCCATCATCATCTTAGGGGGAATTCTTTCCGGTATGTTCACTCCTACAGAAGCAGGGGCTGTTGCGGTGGCCTATGCCCTATTTACCGGCATTTTTATTACCCGAAAATTAACCCTCAAAAAAATTGCTTACTGTTTCCTTGAAGCCTCCAAAACTAGCGCCGTAGTTTTTATGATGCTGGCAACTGCTAAAATCATCGGCTGGCTTCTGATCACGTACCAGGTCCCTGCGAAATTAACGGCCATACTTATGTCGACAACAGCAAACCCACAGATTTTTTTGATCATAATTCTTCTTTCTCTACTACTTATTGGATTTGTCCTGGAGGCTGTTGCTACCATGATCATGTTGATACCGGTTTTTGCACCTGCAGCACTGGCGTATGGAATCGAGCCACACCATTTTGGACTCCTTTTTGTGATGACCGTCCAAGTTGCTCTTATTACACCTCCCGTTGCGCTTGGTCTGTTCATTGCCTGTAGATTGGCTAAAACTACTATTGAGGAGGTATTTATAGATATCTGGCCCTTTCTCTTTCTAATATTCGGCATAATAATACTGATAGCCTTATTCCCTGATCTCGTTATGTGGCTGCCTAGACTTTTTGGATATACATAACATTATGTAAAGATTAAAGACCCCATAAAGAGAAAGTGGAAGGAAAAGTAGGATAAGTGAAATATTGATTAAAACTTTCACTAAAAAATTAAAAAGGAGTGAAAGAATGATGCAAAGAAGTGAAGAGGCTTATGGTCTCCCCTACGGTTACAGGGCAAAGGTGGGGCTGATTGTGGTAGGACCAAACTTAAATCCTACCCCGGAGATTTGCCGGATGCTGCCGCCTTATGTTCAGGTGAGAGAAACCAGAATTCATATGGAGCCGGTGGTTAATGTAGAAGAGTGTTCCAAGCTAAGTGCAAGACTTCCTGAGCCAGCCGGTCTTTTGACCGAAGGAATGATTTCGCCCATACTGGGTAACAATAGTGCCATTGCTTTTGCCTGCACTGCAGGTAGCCTTGTTGGAGGCCCGGGGTGGGATAAAAAAGAGATTGAGGCTATGGAGTCTAACAGTAAAGGGATTCCCTGTACTACCACAGCAACTGCAGTTGAGGAAGCTATGCGTTTCCTGGGCTTTAAGAACATTGTCATTACGGGTCCATACATTGAGGAGATTAACAGAAAATTTAAGGAGTTCTACGAGGCTTCTGGATTTAAGGTTCTTAAGGTAGCTGGATTACAAATCGGAGACCTCTATGAGATGGGCGCTACCAAGCCTTCTCAGGCTTATCAGATCGCTATGGAGGCAGTAGTGCCGGATGCCGAGGGTATATTTATTGCCTGCACTAACTTTCGTTGTAGTGATGTAATTGAGGAAATCGAAAGCGATAGCGGAAAGCCTGTAGTTACTGCTAATCAAGCTACAGCCTGGCATTTGATGAAACTGCTGGGTATCAACGAGCCGGTGGATGGCTACGGAGAACTCCTCCGTAAGGTTCCCAGAGTCACTGGGTGATTTTCCATGGACAAAAAAGTAGCCTTTCTGCACACAGTAGTTTCCCTGGCGGAACGCCTCAAGAAGTTGATAGCTGAGACATTGTCTGAGGTTAAGATCTTCCATGTCGTGGATGAAAGCTTGCTCCAGGATATGATGTCGGTGGGTCGGTTGACCCCATCAATAGTGAGACGTTTGTGCTACCAGGTCGTTCTGGCCAGGGAAGCAGGGGCCAACTTAATTATGGTTTGCTGTAGCAGCATTTCTCCAGGAGTGAATGTAGCAAGACAGATAGTAGATGTACCTGTATTGAAAATCGATGACCCTATGGCAGAAAAAGCTGTGGAGATTGGAGATACTATCGGAGTTTTATCTACTGCCAGCACCACTTTAACTAATAGTTCAGAGTTAGTGAAGAGCAAGGCAGAGCTTAAAGGTCGACCGGTTAAAATAAAATCGGTACTTTGCGAAAAAGCCTTCCAGGCATTAGTCAAAGGGAACATAAAACAGCATGACCGTTTGGCAATGGAGGCAGCATTGCAATTAGCCAAAAATACAGACGTGGTAGTTCTTGCACAAGCCTCTATGAGTCATTTAGCGTGCAGGATCCAAAAAGAAACAAAGACCCCCATCCTGACCAGTCCAACACTAGCCATAGCTGCCATTAGACGCACACTGGGGATAGAGAGTTAATCTGGATCTTCCCACCGTTTCTGTAGAGATCCCCCTAAAAGGATAATGATTCATGGAAAGAGCGCAGTTAAGGCTACCATAAACTGTGTTACAGGAGTTTCCTGAAGTAGGGGGATATATGTCACTATTTTAAGTGATTTAATGCAAATAGTTGACCCCGGGTTAGTTTTTTGCTAAAGATATATGCAGAGCGAATTTATGAGAAGAATTTAAATAATGACACCTGAAATAATTCCTAAGACACAAAATTTACATAAAACTGTCTATGAGAAATTAAAGAGTCAAATCATTAATTTCACTCTAAAGCCGGGGCAAAAATTACAAGATAGACAGCTGGGATTGCAGTTTGGAGTAAGCCGCACTCCAGTAAGAGAAGCTTTGAACAGATTAGTGCAGGAAGGTTTTGTAAGACAAATCTCAGGTCGAGGATACTTTGTTAAAGAAATCACCATAAAAGAGATAGAAAACCTCTATGAGGTAAGAGAAGCTCTGGAAGTTCTTGCTGCCCAACAAGCTATCCGGAATATAAATAATCGCCAAATCAAAAAGCTACGCGAAATATTGAAGAGTCATAAAAAACTTATTCAGAAGGGTGAATCTAAAGGCAGGCTTCTGGAAGATGCGGATTTTCATAAAACTATTACCTTAAGCAGTGGGAACAAATATCTTTATGAGATTATAGACAATATATTTGACAAAATATCTACCTTCCAGGCAATTGATATTCTCACCTTACAAAGAGCAAAAATCGCTTACCGACAGCACAAAGAAATTTTCAACTTATTAAAAGAAAAACATACCCAGGGATTGAAAAAAAGACTAAGTAAGCATATCTCAGAAGCTAAGAGAGATGCAGTAGAGAGATTAAGTAAAAAAACCGGCTTTTTATATCT